>DASVTA010000439.1:0-6550 GCA_036387815.1 Allosphingosinicella sp. | reverse complement strand
AGGCACCAGATGAAGCGTATCCTACTCGCCCTCGCGGCGGCCGGCCTGATCGGCGGCTGCGGCAGCCTCGGGCTTGGCGGCAAAGACAAGAAGAACGTGACTCCGACGGTCGGCGAGCGCATCTCCGTGCTGTCGCGCGAGCGCGTCCTCGAGATCGATCCGGCCCTCGCCGGCACCGCCATTACCCTGCCGCCGGCGCAGGCCAATGCGGACTGGGCCCAGTCCGGCGGCAACGCAGCCAAGTCGATGGGCCATGTCGCACTCGGCGCCTCCCCGGGCATGGCCTGGCGGGTCAGCATCGGCGAGGGCAGCAGCAATCAGGCGCAGCTGGCATCCTCGCCCGTCCTGGCGGACGGCCGGATCTACACGATCGACATCAGGGCCGTGGTCCGCGCGATCAGCCCGCAGAACGGCGCCACCGTCTGGCAGACGCAGGTTCGCGGCGCCAATGCGCCGGAGGGCGCGCTGTTCGGCGGCGGAGTCGCCTACGACAACGGCCGCATCTACGCCACCAACGGCGCCGGCGACGCCGCGGCGATGGACGCCGCGACCGGAAAGCTCATCTGGAGGGTGCGCCCGGGCGCACCGCTCCGGGGCGCGCCGACGGTCGCCAACGACAATGTCTATGTCGTCACTCAGGACAATCAGCTGTTCGCGCTCAACCCTGCCAACGGCGCCGTCCGCTGGACCGGCTCGGGCGCGCTCGAAATCGCGGGGATCCTCGGCGCCTCTTCCCCCGCCGCCGCGCAGGGTACGGTCGTCGCCGGCTTCTCGTCGGGCGAGCTCAACGCCTATCGCTACGAGAATGGCCAGAATCTGTGGCAGGACGCGCTCGCCCGAACGAGCATCTCGACCAGCGTCACGCAGCTCTCCGACATCGACGCCGACCCGGTGATCGACGCGGGCCGGGTCTATGCAGTCGGCCAGGGCGGCCGGATGGTCGCCATCGAGCTCATCACCGGTCAGCGCGTCTGGGAGATCAACGTCGCGGGGATATCGACCCCCTGGGTCGCGGGCGATTGGGTATTCGTCGTCACCGACGACGCCCGGCTGCTCGCCTTGTCGCGGACCACCGGCGGAATCCGCTGGATGACTCAGCTGACCCGCTATCGCGACGCTAAGGACAAGAAGGGCCGGATCGACTGGGTCGGGCCGATCCTGGCGGGCGACCGGCTCGTCCTCGCCAACAATGCCGGGCAGATCGTCTACGTCTCGCCGGTCGACGGAGGGGTCCGGGCGACCCAGGAGACGAGGATGTCGGTATCCCTGTCGCCGATCGTCGCCAACAACACCCTCTACGTCCTCCACGACAATGGCCAGCTGAGCGCCTGGAAGTAAGGGCAGACCGGAGCTTGCCCGGGCGACATCCGTCATCCCGGCGAAAGCCGGGACCTCGGAACAAGAAGTCTCGGCGGGTCTGCCCGAGGTCCCGGCTTGCGCCGGGATGACGTGAAGGACCTGTTCACGGCTTAGGTTGACCCCCCGCCTCCGAAGCGGCACGGCGGCGCCATGGCGAAGCTTCCAACCGTCGCGATCGTCGGCCGGCCCAATGTCGGCAAGTCGACCCTGTTCAACCGCCTCGTCGGACGCAAGCTCGCGCTCGTCGACGATCGGCCCGGAGTGACCCGCGACCGCCGGGAAGGGGAGGCGACCCTGCTCGGCCTCGACTTCCGGGTGATCGATACGGCCGGCTACGAGGACGAGGATCCGGACACGCTTCCGGGCCGGATGCGTGCGCAGACGGTCGCCGCGGTCCGCGAAGCGGACGCCGCCCTGTTCCTGATCGACGCCCGCGCGGGCCTCACGCCCCTCGACGAGGAAATCGGCCGCTGGCTCAGAAGCGAGACGACCCCGGTCATCCTTGCCGCCAACAAGGCCGAAGGCCGGGCCGGCGAGGGCGGCGTGATGGAAGCCTGGGCATTGGGCTTCGGCGAGCCGATTGCGATGAGCGCCGAGCATGGCGAAGGCGTCGTCGACCTGTTCGAGCATCTTCGCCCGCATATCGAGCGTGAGGAGGAGGAGGACGAGCAAAGGCTCGGCGAAGGCCCGCTCAAGCTTGCGGTCGTCGGCCGTCCCAATGCCGGCAAGTCGACCCTCATCAACCGGATCATGGAGGAAGAGCGGCTGATCACCGGTCCGGAGGCCGGGATCACGCGCGATTCGATCGCGATCGACTGGATGTGGCGCTCCCCCGACGGGGAGGAGCGGCCGGTCCGCCTGATCGACACGGCGGGAATGCGCAAGAAGGCGAAGGTCCAGGACAAGCTCGAGAAGCTCGCGGTCGCGGACGGGCTTCGGGCCGTCGACTTCGCCGAAGTGGTGGTGCTCCTCCTCGACGGCACGCTGGGCCTCGAGGCCCAGGATCTCAAGATCGCCGATCGAGTGCTCCAGGAGGGCCGCGCCCTCATCATCGCGATCAACAAGTGGGACGTTGCGCACGACCAGAGCAGCCTCTTCAACGGGATCAAGGCGGCGCTGGGCGAAGGTCTCGCGCAGGCGCCCAACGTGCCTCTGCTCACGGTGTCCGCCAAGACCGGCAAGGGCCTGGATGCGCTGCTCGGCGCCGCCTTCGAGGTGCGCGAGACCTGGTCGAAGCGGGTCTCGACCGGGCAGCTCAACCGCTGGTTCGAGGACGCGGTGGAGAAGAACCCGCCGCCGGCGCCGAGCGGCCGCCGGATCAAGCTTCGCTACATCACCCAGGTCGGGAGCCGGCCGCCGAGCTTCGTCGTCTTCGGGAGCCGGCTCGAGGCGCTGCCCGAAAGCTACCGCCGATACCTGATCAACGGCCTGAGGCGCGAGCTCGGCTTCGGGGCGGTGCCGATCCGGGTCGCCCTTCGCGGCGGCAAGAACCCCTACGATACCAAGGGCTGACTGCGTCAACGGGTCCTTTACTCCCCGGAGCCTAGGCTTGCCGGGTGGACCAGGATGAAGCAAATGAGGGCGAGATCGTCGACTGGACGATCTTCTGTGCCGCGCGCAGCGAGCTTGGCGCCGGCTTCGCCCGGATCCTGAGCTATTTCCGCGAGGATGGAGAGAAAGCCGTCGCTCGAATCGAGGCGGCGATGCAGGGCCGGGACACGGCCGGCCTGGTGCTTCCCGCCCACACGATGAAGTCCGAGGCCCGGCAGTTCGGCGCGGAGCCGCTCGGCACGCTTGCCGAGGAGATCGAATTCACCGCCCGCCGGGCTATCGAGCTTCGGCTGTTCCCCGACGAGCTCATCCCGGCGGTCGCCCGCCTGAGGCCGCTCTACATCGAGACGATCAACCAGCTCGAGGCGGAGGCCAACCCGCTGGTCCAGAGGCGGGCGGCGACGCCCTGAACGTCATCCCGGCGGAAGCCGGGACCTCGTGGGGTGAAGTTCGCCGGAGTTTCAACTCGCGCGGCCCCCGGCCTGCGCCGGGGCGACGGGGAGGCGCCGCATCGGCTGCAGGGACCCCCGCGAAAGCGAGCGCCACAGCCATTCCAGCGGCCCATATTGGAATCGGTCCAGCCAGGGCTTTGACCAGATCAGCATCAGCGCCCACATCGCGATCACCGGAAGCCACAATTCGACCCGGCTCAGATTGCCGAAGAGGCCTGCGCCGTAGCCGTAGAAGAGGGAAGTCATAAGCAGGCTGGTGCCGAGGTAGTTGGTGAAGGCCGCGCGTCCCGCGGCGGCGATCCGCTCGACCAGGGCGCCGCCGCGCCGGGTGAGAAGGACGATGAGGGCGGCGGTCGCCACCACCAGCAGCGGCCGGACCGGGACCGTCGCCGCCATTACGATCGCCATCACCATCGGCACCGAGAAATCGTCGCGGACCAGGATCCAGGCGAGCAGCGCATAGGCCGGCACCCCGAGCCCGAAGCCGATCAGGGCGGTGCGCCGGTAAGCGGAGTCGCTCCAGCCGCCGCGAAGGAATCCGTTCCTGAGCGCCACCATTCCGAACAGGAAATAAGCAAGGGTCTCCCAGCCGAACAGCAGCAGGCCCTTCACCGGCGCGAGCGCATGCGTGCTCAATCGATTTTCGACGAGCGAGAGGTAATCGCCGCGGAAGAGCCCCAGCTTGGTCGCCAGCGCCTCGCCGCCGAGCACTCCGAACTGGCCCTCCAGCGTCCGCCACTCCTTCACCGCGTCGGCGGTCGCGCCCGGCGCGGCCGCGGCCGACTCGAGGTGGAAGGCGCCGGCGGAGAGGATTGCGAAGACGATCAGCTGCACGGTCAGGAGGCCGATGCCCCAGCGGATCAGCGCCCTCGGCTCCTTGTTGCGGAAGAACCAGGCGACCATTCCGACCAGAGCGTAGCCGACGAGGATGTCGCCGTACCAGATCAGGTAGAGGTGGATGAGGCCGAAGACGAGCAGCCAGAACATCCGCCGGTAATGGATCGAGGCGGCATTATGGCCGCCCGCCTGCGCCCGCTCGATGACCAGAAGCATGCTCGCTCCGAACAGGAAGCTGAACAGGCCGCGCATCTTCCCGTCGACGAAGATGAAGCTGACCACCCAGGAGGCGAAGTCGGCGCCGTTCTCGAGGCCGTAGGCCATCGGGTTCAAATAGGCCTGGAAGGGCATTGCGAAGGCGACGATGTTCATCGCCAATATCCCCATCACCGCGATCCCGCGGACGATGTCGAGCGTGGCGATTCGCGGCGGCGGCTCGGTCGCGGCAGTCATCCGGATTCCCCCCGAGATCGATTGTGAGACGGTGATATCGAATTGCAACGCCCGCGCAATCCGTCATCCCGGGAGGGACCCCATCGAAGTATTGCTTCGATGGGAACCCGAAAGCCGGGACCTCGGACGATAAGTCTCGGCGGGTCTCCACCAGGTCCCGGCTTCCGCCGGGATGACGGTTTTAGGTCAGGCCACCGCCGGCGTCGACTGGAGCTGGATGTAGTTCTGGAGGCCCATCCGGGCGATCATCTCGAACTGCAACTCGAGGGAGTCGACATGCGCTTCCTCGTTTTCGAGTATCTCCGCGAAGAGGTCGCGGCTGACATAATCGCGCACCGTCTCGCAATGCTGGACGGCGCCCCTGAGCTGCTCCAGCGCCTCCATCTCGAGCGCGAGGTCGGAGCGGAGCACTTCCTCCACGGTCTCGCCGATCCGGAGCCGGCCGAGCATCTGGAAGTTTGGAAGCCCGTCGAGGAACAGGATCCGCTCGGCGAGCCGGTCGGCATGCTTCATCTCGTCGATCGACTCGCCGCGCTCGAAGGACGCGAGGCGCTTCACGCCCCAATTGTCGAGCATCCGATAGTGAAGCCAATATTGATTGGTGGCGGTGAGCTCGTTGCGAAGCGCCTCGTTCAGCAGCTCGATGACCCTTGCGTCGCCCTTCATTCCGGCTCTCCCTTCAGCGGCCGCACCTGTAGCTTCATCGGCGCTCGAAATCACCAAAAAAAGGCGGAAAACTGCGGAATTTGCGTTGCGCATGCGAATCAATCGCGGCAGCCGCCGGAGTCTTTCCGGAAGCGAGTGAGAAGCATTGTCAGGAGAGTCGGGGCGGGCCCGCGGCCGCGGATCAGCCCTCTGCCCGGACCTCGGCGATGACCTCTCGCGCGAAGGGAAAGCATTGGCCGCAGCGCGGCTTGCAGCCGAAGCGGCCATAAGCACTGCTCGGGCAGGACGCGCCTTCGCGGGCGGCCTGGCGGACGTCGGATTCGCGAATCGCGTTACAGACGCAAACGATCATGAGCCGGATGTAGCGATAATGCGAAGCGTTCGCAATAACTATCGTTCCTGGCCCATCAGCTCCTCCAGTACAGGGTCGGGGTGCAGAGACTCCAGATCATTGTCCAGGCCCAGCGCCTGACCGGGCAAGTACAGCGTCCGAATGTAGGGGATCATTCCGCGATCCTTCTCGACGGCCTTCACCACCTGTTCGACTGCCTTGGCACGGGTTTCCGCTTCCGTGTCTCCGGCTCGGGAGCCAACAAACCGGCGGTGGCGCTGGCCGTAAGCGCAGGCGAGCCAGAGATGCACCCAGGCGTCGGTACGATCGCCCTGCCGGCCAATCAGCCGCTCCCCGGCCTGGATCGCGTCCTCAAAGCGCCCGTTGTAGAGATTGGTCTGCAGCGCCGCCCGAAGCCCCAATTCGTAGTTGTTCTCTGCGGCCGGGATGTCGGACCCGGCTTGATTCGCGGCGAATTGCGCCTTCAATTCCTCGAAACCCTGCTCGTCCAGATTCATTCCAAGCACGCCTGCATAGTCATTGGCCACCTTCACCTCGAACGGCGTGGTGCGCATGTATGCCCGATAGAGGCTTAGAGCAGCGGCGAAGTCACCGGCTCGAGCGCTGGCATTCGCCAGGGCCAAGACTTGATCCGGCGTTCGATCCGCCTGCTGCGAAACGCGTTCGATCACCAGCTTGTCCGCCGTCGAGGCCGGGGCTGGCCGGAGCGCGAGTGACTGGGTGCTTTCGCCGTCGTCCGGACGGGCGGATCTCGACGAGGGCGAAGTGGCTCGGAAAGCCGGGTAAGGCGAAGCGTTGGCAGCGGCACTGATTGCCGCGCCAAGGCCGCCACCCTCCACGATCAGCTTGTCCAGTTCGTTTTCAGTGAAGATGAGCACGA
>DASVTA010000438.1:0-4590 GCA_036387815.1 Allosphingosinicella sp. | reverse complement strand
CGCCGTCCACGCCGCCCGCTACGAAGCCGCCATGCGCGCCCGCAACAAGCTCCTGGCGGAGGAGGGGCGCCGGGACGAGGCCTGGCTTTCGGCGCTCGAGGCGCGGATGGCCGAGCATGGCGCCGCCCTCGCCTCGGCCCGCGCCGGGGCGGTGGAGCTGCTCTGCGCGAGGCTCGCCGCCGCGCCCGCCGGCCCCTTCGCCCGCGCCGGGCTCGCGCTGGACGGCGGAGGCGAGAACCTGGCGGTCGAGCTTGCCCGCGGCCGCGCCCGCGACTCCGCCGCCGGGCGGACGCTCGCCGGGCCGCACCGCACCGACCTCGCCGTCACTCACCTGGAGAAGAACCAGCCGGCGGGGCTGTGCTCCACCGGCGAGCAGAAGGCGCTCCTGCTCTCGATCGTCCTCGCCCATGCCGATCTCGTCGCCGAGCGCTCGCGCCGCCGGCCCATCCTCCTGCTCGACGAAGTCGCCGCCCACCTCGACCCCCGCCGCCGGGCCGCTTTGTTCGAGCGGCTGGAGGCGGGCGGCGGCCAGGTGTGGATGACCGGCACGGAAGCGGCGCTGTTCGATGACGTCGGCGCGCATGCGACCCGTTTCGAAGTGGTCGACGGCGCCATTCTCTGACCGTCATCCCGGCGAAAGCCGGGACCTCCGGCCGCCAAAGGCTCTGCGGGTCTCCCCGGGGTCCCGGCTTTCGCCGGGATGACGGGCGCCTTCGGGCATGCCGCCGTTCGATGCTGCGCCTGCGAAAAAACCGCCCGAAACCCGCCAATATCCTTGGGTTTCGGCCCTTTCGTCGCTATGTCCGGCCGATGGCAAATCCCCCCAGCGAAAATGCGTACGGCGCCGATTCCATCAAGGTGCTGAAGGGCCTCGACGCGGTCCGCAAGCGGCCCGGAATGTATATCGGCGACACCGACGACGGCTCCGGCCTCCACCACATGGTGTTCGAGGTCTCGGACAATGCGATCGACGAGGCGCTGGCCGGTCATTGCGACCTGATCCGGATCGTCCTCAACCCGGACGGCTCCGTCTCGGTCGAGGACAACGGCCGCGGCATCCCGACCGGAATCCATGCCGAGGAAGGCGTGTCCGCGGCCGAGGTCATCATGACCCAGCTCCACGCCGGCGGAAAGTTCGAGAACACCTCGGACGACAATGCCTACAAGGTCTCCGGCGGCCTCCACGGAGTCGGGGTCTCGGTCGTCAACGCCCTTTCCGAATGGCTCGACCTCACCATCTGGCGCGACGGCGAGGAGCATTACATGCGCTTCCGCCACGGCGACGCGGAGGCTCCGCTCAGGAAGGTCGGCCCCGCCGGCGAGAAGAAGGGGACCCGGGTCACCTTCCTGCCCTCGCCCGAAACCTTCAAGATCGTCGAGTTCGACTTCGAGAAGCTCGAGCACCGCTTCCGCGAGCTCGCCTTCCTCAACTCCGGGGTCCGGCTCATCCTGGTCGACGCCCGCCACGAGGAGGAGAAGCAGGTCGAGCTCTATTACGAAGGCGGCATCTCCGCCTTCGTCCGCTATCTCGACCGCGCCAAGACCGCACTCATCCCCGATCCGATCTCGGTCACCGGCCAGCGCGACGACGTCGGCATCGAGGTCGCGCTCGAGTGGAACGACAGCTATTACGAGCAGACCCTCTGCTTCACCAACAACATCCCGCAGCGCGACGGCGGCACCCACCTCGCCGCCTTCCGCGCCGCCTTGACCCGGACGCTCAACAATTATGCCGACAAGTCGGGCATGATGAAGAAGGAGAAGGTCAGCCTCACCGGCGACGACATGCGCGAGGGGCTGACCGCGATCGTCTCCGTCAAGCTTCCCGACCCCAAGTTCGGCTCGCAGACCAAGGACAAGCTCGTCAGTAGCGAGGTCCGCCAGCCGCTCGAAAGCCTGATGGCCGACAAGATGGCGGAATGGCTGGAGGAGAATCCGCAGCACGCCCGCACCATCATCCAGAAGATCATCGACGCCGCCGCCGCCCGCGAGGCCGCCCGCAAGGCGCGCGAGGCGAGCCGCAAGTCGGTGCTCGGGGTCGCCTCGCTCCCCGGCAAGCTCGCCGACTGCCAGGAGCGCGATCCGGCCAAGTGCGAGCTCTTCCTGGTCGAGGGCGACAGCGCCGGCGGCTCCGCCAAGCAGGGCCGCAACCGCGAGGTCCAGGCGATCCTTCCGCTGAAGGGCAAGATCCTCAACGTCGAGCGCGCCCGCTTCGACCGAATGCTCTCGTCCAAGGAGGTCGGAACCCTCATCCAGGCGATGGGCACCGGCATCGGCCGCGACGATTTCAACATCGACAAGCTTCGCTACCACAAGATCGTGATCATGACGGACGCCGACGTCGACGGCGCCCACATCCGCACGCTGCTCCTGACCTTCTTCTACCGCCAGATGCCGGAGATCATCGAGCGCGGCCACCTCTTCATCGCCCAGCCGCCGCTCTACAAGGTCGCCAAGGGCCGCTCCGAAGTCTATCTCAAGGACAATGCCAAGCTCGACGATTATCTCGTCGACGCCGGCATCGGCCTGATGCGGCTGGAGACGGCGGACGGCCCGCGCACCGGCGACGACCTTCGCGACCTTGCCGACCACGCCCGCCGGGTGCGAAGCCTGATGGCCTACGTGCCCCGCCGCTACGACCCGGGCCTGATCGAGGCCCTCGCCCTGAACGGCGCGCTCGACCCCGCGCTGCCGCCCGCCGGACGCTCGAACGCCATCGCCCGCGCCGCCGCCTTCCTGCAGGCGAGCGACGAAGGCTCGGTCTGGACCGGCGAGATCGGCGCCGACGGCGACTATGTCCTTCGCCGCCTCTGGCGCGGAGTGACCGATCACCATGTCGTCGACCACAAGTTCGTCGCCTCGGCCGAAGCCCGCAAGCTGCACGGCCTCACCGCCGAGCAAGCCGCAAGCTACGCCGCCGCCTCCCGCCTCGTCTCCATGAAGACGGCCGCCGCCGCCGCCGCCGACGAGGAAGAGGCCAATCCCGACAGCGACGATCCCCACGTCAAGGTCGAGGGCGTCCCCGATCCCGGCCGCGCGCCCGACTCGCGCGGGATCCTCGTGCGCCGCCCGACCGAGCTGCTCGACGCCATCCTCGCCGCCGGCCGCAAGGGCCTCGCCATCCAGCGCTACAAGGGCCTGGGCGAGATGAACGCCGACCAGCTCTGGGAGACCACCCTCGATCCCGACAACCGTTCGTTGCTCAGGGTGGAGGTGGCCCAGGCCGACGTCGCCGACGAGATATTCACCCGCCTGATGGGCGACGTCGTCGAGCCGCGCCGCGAGTTCATCCAGGAAAACGCCCTCAACGTCGCCAATCTCGACGTCTGACGGTCATTCCGGCGAAGGCCGGAATCCATGAACACGGTCGGTCGGAAGCGGATGAAGGCGGTGTTATGGATTCCGGGTCGAGCACGCCATGACGACCCGGCGCGGCCAGCCGGTGCCCGGCGAAGGCCGGAATCCATGAACACCGGTCCAGCCCATCTCCGTCATGCTGAACTTGTTTCAGCATCCAGCCTGGATCCGTCTGGCGGGTGGAGAACTGGACCCTGAAACAGGTTCAGGGTGACGTTCAGGGTTCAGCCTCGCAGCGACTCCCGGACCGCCACGCACACGCGAAACGGGGCGCCTCCGTCAGGAGACGCCCCGCTTCAACCTTCGAGTCGCTAAGCCTTAGCGGCAGCGTCGCTTGCTGCGGGCGACTTCGCGGCCCGCGAGCGCTCCGGCGGCGGCGCCGAGGACGGTGCCCGTGGTGCGGTTGCGGCCGCCGTCGATCGCCCGGCCGACGAGGGCGCCGGCGGCGCCGCCGACGATGATCCCGACGGTGCCGTTGGCGCGGCGGCAGCGGACCCTGCCCTGCGAATCGCGCCAGGTCTTGCCGTGATAATAGCCGTTATGGTTGGCCATGGCCGGAGAGGCCGGGATGATCGGCATCGCCATCGTGGCGGCCATGAAGGCGAGGGTGACTTTACGCATGACTTGGGTTCCTTTCCCCGTGAAAACTCTGCTCGCTGAACGGGCGAGCCTGCGGCCGGTTTCATTAACCTGAGACAACGATCCCGGATGACCGCCATTTCCGCTCGATTGGCCGCGCGATTGGAACCGTCCGGCGTTATGCCATATTGGAGTTGGGAGGAGAAACGAGATGAACGACCAAGAGTGGCGGGTGCCCGCGCCCAAAGACGATCCGGAAGCCCGCAAGGCCCTGCCGGCCCGCGAGGCGGGCGTCGGACCGCGGCTGGTTCCCGACGCCAATATCGTCGAGGGCGAGATGGAGGAGGAGGACGGCAAGGGTGCGCCCGCCTGCCCCTTCTCCTGAACCGCGCTGGAGCAGCTCCCGTCATCCCGGCGAAAGCCGCGACCTCGTCGAGGAGAAGGCTCGGCGGGTCTCCCCGAGGTCCCGGCTTTCGCCGGGATGACGATTGGAACGCCGCGGAGAGCGCGCGCGGCCCTTACAGCACGTATTTCGAGAGATCCGTATCCCGCGCGATGTCGGCGAGCTGGGCGTCGACATAGGCGGAGTCGACCACGACCCGCTCCCCGCGCCGCTCCTCGGCCTCGAAGCTGACGTCCTCCAGCAATTTCTCG
>DASVTA010000437.1:0-4040 GCA_036387815.1 Allosphingosinicella sp. | reverse complement strand
GGTGAGGCGGACGACCTCCTCGGCGGTGAAGCGGGCGCGGCGGACGTTCGAGCTCTTGCGGTTGATGCAATAATGGCAGTCGAAGATGCAGCTGTTGGTCAGCAGGATCTTCAGAAGCGAGATGCAGCGGCCGTCCGGCGCGTAGGCGTGGCAGATGCCCATGCCTTCGGTCGAGCCGATCCCCTTGCCGCCGCGGCTGTCGCGCTTCGACGTTCCGGAGGAGGCGCAGGAGGCGTCGTATTTCGCGGCATCGGCAAGGATGGCGAGCTTCTGCTGGAGGTCGAGCTGGGGCATCGGTTCGCTATATGTTCGTTGCTCGACGCCTTTGCAACGGGCCGGCGCAGGGAAGTTGAAGGAAGTGGAGGGAAGTGGAGGAAAGGACGCAAAAGTGGAGGAATGTGCTGGAAAGCGCAGGGAACTGACGCACAGTGGCGCGGGATGCTGTCCGAAATCGGACAAAGTGGACGAAGTGGACGGGAGAAGCGCCATGAAGGGAGGGGGCGTCTTCCAATCCGCGGTTTCCCGGCGAAGGCGGGGACCCAGCTCTTGCCGCGGTGCGTCCGGACCCCGGCCTGGGCCGGGGAGCGATATCCGCCGTTCGACCAGAGATTCACGGGGCGGCGTTCGCAGCCGGTTCAAAGAGCCGCTAGAACATAGCATGAACAACGTGCGGGGTCAAGCGTGCGGCGCGCCTCCGGATGCTTCAGTCGCCGCCGCAGCCGCCGCCGCAGCCGCCGCCGCAGGAGGAGCCGCAGTCGCCGCCGCCGCCGCAACCGCCGCCGCCGCTGCCGCAACCGCCGCCCCGGCGGCGCTGTTGGACCCCGGTAAGGACGTCCAGCGGGAACAGGATGAGGCCGACCGCCGCGGCCCCGATGACCAGGAGCGGAGTGAGGGCGGCGCTTCCGGCCGCCGCGCTTGCGAGTGCGGCGACGATGCCGGCGGTCACGGCGGCGTAGGCGATCCGCCGGCGTGGGACGAGCGGACCGCGTTCCTCCGCCTCCAGCGGCCTGGGCCAGATGTCTTCGGGCGCGGGCTCCTCGAAGAGGCGCTCGTACAAGGCGAGCGTCTCTTCATATTGGCGGGCGCAGCGGGCGTCGTCGTCGGCGGTGCCGGTGCTTGGGCGATGCTCGAGGGGACGGCCGAGGATCCGGCCGCACAGGACGTCCCGATAATGGGGCAGGCTGAGGTGGAGGTGCCAGGCTTCGTCGACGAACTGAGAGGGCGTCACTTCGGCGCGCGCGACCGCGGCGAGGTAGAGGAAGCGGCGATATTCATCCGTGACGCGAGTGGCGAAACGGACGTTCCAGCCCATGAGGGCGGCGAGGGCGGCCTCGAAATCGGTTCCGGGCTCCGGCGGATCGATCCGCATGTCGAGAAGAGCGGCCCGGAGGGCGGGGTGGTCCAGGACTGGCGGGGCGCCTGTCATTCGAGTCGGGTATAAGGCGCGCAGATGACGGTTTTGTGACAGCCTCTTGCCTCCCCACCGAAGATGGGGAGGGTGGTGGAGGGGTCCTTCGATACGGGCCTTCGCCAGGCTCAGTCCCTACTCAGGATGAGCGGTAACGAGCGCTTCCAGCCGCTCATCCTGAGTAGCCGCTGAGCCCTTCGGTGCCGCCTGCGGCGGCGCTCAGGATGAACTTCGGCTTCGCCGAAGTCGAAGCGGCGTATCGAAGGACCCCTCCACCAGGCTTCGCCTGGTCCCCCTCCCCATGCTGCGCATGGGGAGGCAAGTCAGAAGCCGATCTTCGCGACCTGCTCCGGCTTCGCCTTCGCCTCCGCCTCGAGCAGCGCCAGGATCTCGCCCGCCCCGGCCCCGGCGCGGTAGCGGAGCTGGCGCTTGACCACGGCGAAGTCGCCGGGAGTGAGGCCGCCCACCTCGGCGAGGCCCGCCGGAGCGGGCTTGCCGAAGAAGCGCTCGAAGGCCCGAGCCGCCGCCTCTGCCGACAGCGCCCGGAGCTCGATCTTGAAGACGAATCGCCGGAGCGCCGCCGGATCGAGCCGCCGGGCGAAGTTGGTCGCCGCGACGAAGGGGAGGGGATGCTGGTCCATCCAGGTGAGCATCTCGTTCACCTGGGTGATCTCCCAGCTTCGCTGCGCGCCGCTCCGATCGAGGAGGAGCGAATCCGCCTCGTCGAACAGAAGCACCGCGCCCTCGTCCCGGGCTTCGGCGAAGGCCTCGGCGATGTTCGCCTCGGTCCCGCCGACCCATTTGGAGAGGAGGTCCGACGCCCGCTTCACCTTCAGCGGCCGGTCGAGCCGGTCCGCCAGATGCGTGGCGAGCGCGGTCTTCCCCGTTCCGGGCGGGCCGGTGAGCAGGAGCGAGAAATCGCCCGGCGCCCCGCGCTTCGACAATCGCTCCATCAGCGGCGCGATCGCGACGTCGGCCTCGTACAAGGCCAGGTCGAGGCCGCCGCCCGCCGGAGCGGGCGGAAGCGAACGGCCGCCGCGAAGGCCCAGGATGAGCGAGCGCTCCGCCGCCGCCGCGGCTTCCGCGCCGCCGCCCGACAAGGCGGCGGTGCGAAGGGCGGCGCGGGCGACGCTCGCGCTCTCAGGGTCGCGAAGCAGGAACGGAGCGAGCCCCGCTTCCGCGCCGGCCACGCCCTCGGCCCGCGCCGCGCGCGCGGCGATCCGCGCCCGCGCCCTGGGCGAGGGATAGTCCATGCGCAGCACGAAGCTCATCCGCCGCAAATGCGCCGGATCGACCGCGCCGACGTCGTTGGTGGTCCAGATCACCGGAACCGCCCCCTCTTCGAGCAGGCGGTTGACGTAGATCTTCGACCCCGAACGGCGACCGCCGCCGGCGGACCAGCTCGCCTCGGCGAACAGATCCTCCATCTCGTCGAAAAGGAGGACGCTGCCGCCGCGCCGGGCGAGCAGGCGCTGCGAGCGCTTGAGCGCCTGAAGCCGCTCGAGACGGCTCGGCTCCTCGCCCTCGAGATCGGCCTCGCCGACCGCGAAGAGCGCGGCGCCCGCCGCCTCGGCGACGGCGCGCGCGAGCTCCGTCTTGCCGGTGCCCGGAGGCCCGTGGAGAAGCACGGCCACCCCCGCGGCGCGAGCCGCGATCGCTCCCGAAAGAAGGCGCACGATGAGGTCGAACGACTCCTCATGCTCGACGAAGTCGGAGCGGCCGAGGGCCGCCGACTGCGGAATTCCCGCGAGCGCCCCGACCAGCCGGGCCTCGTCCGCCGGCCCCTCGTCGAGGAGCCGGGCGAAGCGCCACTGGAGCTGGAGCTCGTTGCCGCCCATGCCGGCGTCCGCCCCATACCAGAGCAGGCCGAGCGCGAGCGCTTCCGAGCCGCGGATTCGCGCGGTCGCCTCGGACGGAGGCGCTCCCGCCAGCCGGCCGATCAGGGCCGGGACGTCCGCCCCCGCCGATCCCAGCCGGAAGCGGAGCGCGCTGAGGCGCGGAAGCCGCTCGAAGGCCGCGACCGTTTCAATGAGGTCGAGGTCGAACCGGTCGAGCTCGAGCAGGGCCGCCGCGGCCCGGAGGCCGGCGAACAGCGGCGGCTCGAGCTCGGCGGTGTCGATCCGGCCCAGGAGGCGCGGAAGCGACTCCCAGTCGAGAGTCTCGACGCCGAGCGCGCGCGCGATCAGGCCGGGCGCGGAATCCGCCCAGGCCTGCCCCGGCCACAGCCAGTCGCGCTGGTCCGAGGCCCAGCCGAGCGCCGCGGCGCCTTCCGGGCTGGAAGGCCCGATCGTGTCGCGGAGCAGCGCGAGGATGCGCTGCGCCAGAAGCTTCTCGCCCATGACAAATCCCTGCGGCAAAGGGCGCGCCGCAAGGGCGCGGCCGAAGCCGTTCTTTCAAAAGGTTCAGTGGATTTCGTGATCGCCGGCCCGGAGCCGGCGGCGCTCGGCTAGCGCCTGGGCATCCGGACGGAGGCGGGACGAAATCGCCGATGTGGATCGCGATTCTTCAAGTCATTGCTCCGTCTGTCCCGGGTCGAAGGGACTCGGGGAGCGGGCGGATAGGCGGGGGCGAAACGATTGTCAACGGCAACCCGTCATCCCGGCGGAAGCCGGGACCTCGGGCCGGGAAGTCG
>DASVTA010000436.1:0-9264 GCA_036387815.1 Allosphingosinicella sp. | reverse complement strand
CACCGTCGCCCTCTACCGCCTCGACCGGACCAACACCCGGGCGCTGGATCCGGCGACCAACCTGGTCGTCCTCACCGGAGCTCAGCGCAGCAGGGGCCTGGAGATCGGCCTGGAGCGGAACGTCACCGACAAATGGCAGATCTCGGCCGGCTACGCGCTGCAGGAGGCGGAGATCACTCGAACCACGGCCGCCGCGCCGAAGGGACGGGAAGTGCCGCTGGTCCCGCGCCACCAGTTCTCCGTCTGGAACCGCTACAATGTGACCAAGGCGCTCGGCTTCGGCCTCGGCGTGATCGCCGCGTCCAAATCCTTCGCCTCGATCAGCAACCAGGTGACTCTGCCCGGCTTCGCGCGGGTCGACGCGGCGGTCTTCTACGAGCTGAAGGACGGCATCGAGGCGCAGGTGAACGTCGAGAATCTGCTCGGCACGGACTATTTCGCGACCGCGCACAGCGACAACAATATCGCGCCCGGGGCCCCCGTGACGGCGCGGGCGACTGTTCGCTTTCGGTTCTAGACTCGGATGGTCGGGCTGAAGGTAAGGTAGAAGTCTCTCGTGCCGCCATTGTCCGTCTCCGCCGGCAGCCGGACCGGGCTGCAATGGATCACGGCCAGCCTCGCCGCTTCGCTCATCCTCACAGCGAAAGGCTGGGTCTGCGGAGTGACGCCCTGCTGCCAGACCAGCAGCGGAAGCCCGACCGGCACTCCGTCCGGTCCGTAGCGAACGAGGAGGCGAGTGACGATCGCCCGGGCGGCGGAGGGGATTCGCGGAGCTCGGTAGCAGCGGCGAACCTGCTGCGCGATGTCCGCGCTTGTGCGCAGGTCCGCCGGCGACTGCGCGCGAATGCGGGACATCGGCGAGGCGCAGGCCGAGAGCAGCAGCGGCAGCGCCAGCATTGGAAGAACCGCTTTCATTTCCGCTACTTAGTAAGTCGGCGGAATTTTGGAAGCGGTGAACGATCCCGCTACCCGGTGATCTTGCACCCGAGGGGCTGGGTCGCAGGACCGTGGATCACTTCGCCGCTAAGCTCGAATCGGGAGCCGTGGCACGGGCAGTCCCAGGTCCGGTCGGTGTCGTTCCAGCCGACCAGGCAGCCCATATGGGTGCAGACGGCGGAAACGGCGTGGAGCGTTCCGCTTTCGTCCCGGTAGGCCGCGACATGGTCCCCGTCGACCTTCAGGATCGCCGCCTCGCCCGGCCCCAGCTCCTCATAGGATTTGGCCTTGCTGCCCAGATAGCCGCCGATCAGATGCGCGGCGACGGACGCATTCTCCTTCACGAATTCGGGTGCTCCGGCGACCGGCTTGATGCGGGTGGCGTCGAAGACGTCCAGCCACGGATTTTCCTTGCCGGTGGCGAGATCGGCGATGATCTCGGCCGCCACCGTGCCGTTGCTGATGCCCCAGGCGTCGAACCCGGTCGCGACCAGATAGCCGTCTGATCCGGAGGACCAGCCGATGAAGGGCGCGCCGTCCATCGGGGTGTAATCCTCGTTGATCCAGCGATATTCGATCGGGCCGGCCTGGAAATTCTCCGTCAGCCAGCGCTCGATGTCGGCCAGATATTGGCGTTCCTCGTCCGGATGGCCGGGCTTGAAATGGTTGCCGGCGGCGATGCCGTAGACCTGTCCGTTCTCGTGGCGGTGGGTGCGGATGGAGTGGCCGGGCTCCTCCGCATTCTTGTACATGCCGGGCGGAACCCGCCCGATCGGCGCCGCGATAACGGGCTCGGCCTTGGGATAATTGGTCGAATAGTACAGACCGACCTGGCCGAGGGGCAGGTGGGTCGCCATGACGACGTGGCGGGCGGATATCGTTCCGCGGTCGGTGACGACGCGGTTCGGCTCATAGTCGATCGCCCGGCTGTTCTCGAAGACGTGGCAGCCGTCGCCCGGAAGGGTGGCGGCGAGGCCGGCGACATATTTCACGGGGTGGAACTGCGCCTGCCCGTCCCAGCGCATCGCGGCGAGCACGTCGAAAGGAAGGCCGGTGTCGCGCGTGAGAGTGGCCGGAAGGCCGAGCCGCTGCGCGACCTCAACCTCCTTCTCGAGCTGCGAGACGTAGCTCTCGTCGCGCGTGTAGACGAAGGCGGGCATCGGCTCGATATCGGCGTCGATCCCGTGGTGCGCCGCGATCTGCGAGATCCGCCGGATACCCGCTTCCTGCGCCTGCGCGTAGAGCCGGGCGCGATCCTCGCCGAACTTGCGCTCCAGGGTCTGGTATTGGGAGGCGCCATGCTGGGAGCTCATCTTCGCGGTGGACTTGCCGGTCACCTGGCGCCCGACCCGCCGCGCCTCGACGACGGCGACGCTCAGGCCGCGGTCCTTGAGCAGCCGGGCCGTGGTTATACCGACGATCCCGCCGCCGATGATCGCGACGTCGACGCTGACGTCCCCCGCCAGCGCCGGGAAATCCGGGGCCCGGGCAGTCGCGTTCCAATAGGTGCCGATGTCCTCCCGCGTCGCCATTTCGGTCTCCTGAAGCCGGAAAAAAGATGCCGCTTCATCAAATGCGTTCCCAAGGAGCCTGTTCCACCCGCGGCCGCCGGATAGGCGGCTGGCGAAGCTGAACGAAAGCCGACAGCGCGGTTCAGCACGCGCTCAGGCCCGCTGACGTAAACGGTGAACATGGCCCAAGCGTTCGGACCGGGCCCACGTCTACAGGAGGATATTGCCATGAAGGCCATTTCGAAAACCATTCTGGGCGCGGGCGCAGCGGCCGTCGCCGCTCTCGGTTTCGCCGCTCCGGCCGACGCTCAGTATCGCGACCGCTACCGCGATCGCGACGGCATCGACGCCGGCGACATCATCACCGGCGTCGCCGTCCTCGGCGGGATCGCGGCCATCGCCTCGGCCCTCGACCGCGACGGCAGCCGCTACGGCTACGGCTATCGTGACCGCTATCGCGGCAACTACAATTACGCCGTCCAGTCCTGCGCTCAGGAGGCGCAGCGAATGGCTCGGGGCCGGGTCCAGATCCTGGACGTCGACCGCACCGGCAACGACCGTTACCGGGTCCGCGGAATCGTCCAGGCCGGCTATGGCGGCAACGGTTACGATCGCGGCTATGATCGCGGCTATGATCGCCGCTACGACCGCGGCTACGAATCCCGTTACGATCGCAATTACGGCGGCTACGACCGCGGCTACCGGGGTGACGATTTCACCTGCGTCGCCCGCGGCAACGGCCGGATCACCGACTTCCGCCTGTAACCAGCGGCAGGATGCGTAAGGGATGCGCGCGGGCGAAAGTCCGCGCGCATTTTTTTGAGTTCATGGCGGCGACAGGATCGCCGCCGTAACGACTCTCCGCCACAAGGGAGGGTTTATGCGCACACTGATCACCGGGCTGACCGCTGCCGCGATGCTCGCCTCGCTCGCCGCTCCGGCGGAGGCGCGGCGGCGCCATCACCGCCACCATGACGACGTAGATGCCGGCGACGTGATCGCCGGCGCGGTCGTGGTCGGCGGAATCGCCGCTATCGCTTCGGCTATCAAGGAGGACAAGCGTCGCAAGGAGGATGCGGCGGTGGACCGCTGCTCGCTGGAAGCGGAGAGACGCACCGGAGAGGTGGTCGCGGAGATCTTCCATGTCGGCAAGCGCAAGGGCTATTACACGGTCGAGGGCGCTCTGGATGGAGGCGCCGGCCCGGGCGGCAGCTTCATCTGCACCGTGCGCCGCGGCGCCGTCTACGAATTCCGGACCCGCGCAGGCGAGGCTTGACGTCATCCCGGCGAAAGCCGGGACCTCAGGTCAAGAAGTCTCGGCGGTCTCCTGGAGGTCCCGGCTTTCGCCGGGATGACGCGCGTATCTTTACACACCGCCGCCCGCGCGCCTATCGGCCGGCATGACCGTCCAGCCTTCCGAAACCATCCTGATCGTCGATTTCGGAAGCCAGGTGACTCAGCTCATCGCCCGGCGCGTGCGCGAGGCGGGGGTCTATAGCGAGATCGCGCCGTTCAGCCGTGCGCTCGAGGCCTTCGAGCGGATGAAGCCGAAAGGGATCATCCTCTCCGGCGGCCCGTCGTCGGTGACGCTGGAGGACAGCCCCCGCGCCGACCCCGCCTTGTTCGACGCGGGCGTGCCCATGCTCGGCATCTGCTACGGCCAGCAGCTCATGGCCGAGCAGCTCGGCGGGCGGGTGGTCACCGGCGATCACAGCGAATTCGGCCGCGCCTTCCTCGAAGTGGAGGACGGCTGCGCGCTGTTCGACGGCCTCTGGTCCCCCGGCGAGAAGCACCAGGTGTGGATGAGCCACGGCGACAAGGTCGACGCTCTTCCGCCCGGCTTCCGGATCGTCGCCCAGTCGCCCGGCGCCCCGTTCGCTGCGACCGCGGACGAGGAGCGGCGCTTCTACGGCCTCCAGTTCCACCCGGAGGTGGTCCACACGCCGGACGGCGGCAGGCTGATCGCCAATTTCGTCCGCCACGTCTGCGGTCTCGCCGGCGACTGGACCATGGCCGAGTTCCGCGCCACCAAGATCGCCGAGATCCGCGAGCAGGTCGGAAGCGGCCGGGTCATCTGCGGCCTGTCGGGAGGCGTCGACAGCGCCGTCGCCGCGGTCCTCATCCACGAAGCGATCGGCCACCAGCTGACCTGCGTCTTCGTCGATCACGGGCTGATGCGGCAGGCGGAGGCGGAGCAGGTCGTCTCCCTGTTTCGCGGGCATTACAACATCCCGCTCGTCCATGTGGACGCGGAGGAGCTCTTTCTCTCCGGCCTCGCGGGGCTCACCGATCCCGAGGCCAAGCGCAAGTTCATCGGCAAGACCTTCATCGACATCTTCGAGGCGGAGGCGAAGAAGGTCGGAGGCGCCGACTTCCTGGCCCAGGGCACGCTCTACCCGGATGTCATCGAGAGCATCAGCTTCACCGGCGGACCCTCGGTGACGATCAAGAGCCACCACAATGTCGGCGGCCTTCCGGAGCGGATGAACATGAAGCTGGTCGAGCCGCTGCGGGAGCTGTTCAAGGACGAGGTTCGCGCACTCGGCCGCGAGCTCGGGCTCCCCGACGCCTTCGTCGCCCGCCACCCTTTCCCCGGGCCGGGCCTCGCCATCCGCATCCCCGGGGAAGTGACCAGGGAGCGCTGCGACATCCTTCGCAAGGCCGACGCCGTCTATCTCGACGAGATCCGCAATGCCGGCCTCTACGACGCCATATGGCAAGCCTTCGCCGTGCTCCTGCCGGTGCGCACCGTCGGAGTCATGGGCGACGGACGCACCTACGATTATGTGTGCGGCCTCCGGGCGGTGACCTCGACCGACGGAATGACCGCCGACATCTACCCCTTCGACTCAGCCTTCCTGAGCCGGGTGGCGACCCGGATCATCAACGAAGTGAAGGGAATCAACCGGGTCGTCTACGACTATACGTCGAAGCCGCCGGGCACGATCGAGTGGGAATGAAAAAGGGGGCGCCGAGGCGCCCCCTTCGAATTGTGCGGGACGAGCCGCTTAGTCCTTGGCGATGTCCGACGAGAAGCCGCCGTCGACGGTGTTCCCGTTCACGCGGTTGTCGTTATAGCTTTGGACCAGCGCGCCGCCGGCCGCCACGACGCCCGACGCAGGCTGAGTGAACGCGTTGCCGGTGACCGTCGTGTTGCCGACGCGCACCGTCACCCCGCCGCCGCTGCCGATGATGCCGTTGAGGGCATTGTGAGCGACGAGGGAGTTGGCGACCATCACGTTGACGGCGGTGCCGGCCGAAACCGCGACGATGCCGTCGCCGGTCGGGTTGCCGGAGACGACGCTGTTGTCGATCGACACGTTGTTTCCGACGCCGGTGGTGGAAGCCATCTGGATGGAGATGCCGATCCGGCCGTTATCCTGCACCTCGGTGTTCCGGATATCCACGCGTGCGACGCCGGTTCCGGTCGGCTGGATCAGGATGCCGCCGCCCGAGGAGGTCGTGCCGTTCTGCGTGATCCGGCTGTTCTTGATGAAGAGGCGCGCCGAAGCCGCCGGCGCGAAGCTCACTCCGAAGCTGTTGGCCGCGTTGAAGCGCCGGATCACGCTGTCCTCGATGTGAAGCGCGGCGCCGGCGACGAAGCGGACCCCGTTGGTCGGCGGGTTAACTCCGAAGATGTCCAGCCCGCGGATCACGACGACGGCCGTGTTCGGAGTCGCGGTCGCGCCGTCGTTGACGGTGATGCCGTTGCCTCCGGCCAGGGCGCCGCCCTCGGTGTAGTGACAGTCGATGGTGATCGACTTGGTGATCGTCACCGCGCCGTATCCGCCCGGATCGAGGCAGTTGATCTCGCCGTTCGCCGCGGTCTTCGAGATGGCGCCCGCGAAGGTCTTGCACGGCGCGGTGCGGCTGCACGGATTGACGTCGTCGCCGACGCCCGAAACCCAGGTGCGGGTCGCCTGAGCGGCCGCCGGAGTGGCATAACCCATGGTCATGCCGGCGGTGGCCAGCGCCACCATCAAAACACGATTTCTCATTCCAATCATTGACTATCCCCCATTTGGACTGAATGAATACCTTGTGAATAGCACAAAATGGGCCAGTCTACTCCTACAATTTATCTGAAAAATGGTTAACTTGCCCAAGCGCTTAGATCGTGCTCGCCACCTTTACCTAAATAATCGATTGATCGGATTCGGACCGAATCCGGCACAGGCGAATCGCCCGGTGAAATCCCGACCGTGAGCCCCGCTTTGCTCGCCATTTGCCTCGGGCTGTTTTCGGCGGTGACCCTCGCCGCCGCGAACATGTCGGTGAAGATGGGAAGCGACATACTGGTAGGCCGGGCGGTGCTTTCGGCGAGCGCCGCGCTCATGGTCGCACCGGCGGCCTTCTTCGTGCCGCTTCCCGACGCTTGGACCTGGGGGGCGCTCCTGCTCGCGGTTCCGGCCCACTACGCCTATCAGCTCTGCCTCGTCCGCGCGCTTCAGCGAGGCGACCTTTCGCTCGTCTTTCCGGTGACGCGCGGCGCGGCGCCGCTTTTGACCGCGGCGGCCGCTTTCCTGTTCCTGCGGGAGACTCTTCCGCCGCTCGCGCTCGTTGGGCTGATCGTGGCGACCGCCGCCGTGTTCGTCTTCGCCGCGCGGCCGCGCGGCACGTTGCTGCGCGACCATCCAGACCGGGCGGTCCTCGCCTGGGCGCTCGCCACCGCCGTGGGCGTGGCGCTGTACAACGTCGCCGATGCCCGCGGCGTGCGCGGGGCGCCGGAGCCGTTTACGTACATCGTGTGGATATTCCTGCTGGACTCGGTCTGCATCACCTGCACGGCCCTGCTTCGAAGGCGGCGGGAGCTCGGCCGCGCGATCGCGTCGAAATGGCGTTTCGGAGTCGCTGCAGGCTTCCTCTCGATCCTGTCCTACGGCTCGGCGGTCTACGCCTTCAGCCTGGTGGAGACGGCCAAGGTCTCGGCTCTGCGGGAGACTTCCGTGGTGTTCGCCGCCCTGTTTGGAGCCTTGTTCCTGAAGGAAGGCTTCGGCACGAGGCGGATCGCCGCCGCGGTCGCTTTGGCCGCCGGGCTGGTCGCGATGCAGTTCGGCGGCTAAGAGGCCGATATGTCCGTCACTCATTCGCTGGATACCGCCACCAGCCGGGCCAACCCGGTCCCGAGCCCGATGAAACGGCTCACCGTCCCCAAGCTCAAGGCGATGAAGGGCGGCGAGCCGATCGTCATGCTGACCGCCTACACGGCGCGCTGGGCGCAACTGCTCGATCCGCATTGCGACATCCTCCTCGTCGGCGACAGCCTCGGGCAGGTGGTCTACGGGCTGCCCTCGACCGTTCCGGTCACGCTCGAGATGATGTGCGCGCACGGCGCCGCCGTGGTTCGCGGCTCGTGGCATTCCGTGGTCGCCGTCGACATGCCCTTCGGCGCCTACGAAGCGAGCCCCGAGCAGGCCTTCGCCAGCGCTTCGCGAATATTGAAGGAAACCGGGGCGGCGGCGGTGAAGCTCGAAGGCGGCGAGGCGATGGCGGAAACGGTCGCCTTCCTCGTCCAGCGCGGGATCCCGGTGATCGGCCATGTCGGCCTGACCCCTCAGGCGGTGAATGCGCTAGGCGGCTACGGCACGCGCGGGCGAAGCGACGCGGAGGCGAGGAAGATCGTCGCCGACGCGAGGGCGATCGACGAGGCGGGGTGCTTCCTTCTGGTGCTGGAAGGGGTGATGGAGGAACTGGCGGCCGAGATCACCGGGCTGGTCTCCTGTCCGACGATCGGGATCGGCGCGTCGCCGAGCTGCGACGGTCAGGTGCTGGTGACGGAGGACATGCTCGGCCTGTTCGAGCGGACTCCGCGCTTCGTGAAGCGCTATGACGATCTCGCCGGCCGCATCGAGGCGGCCGTTTTGGCTTATGCGGCCGAGGTTCGAAGCCGCGCCTTCCCCGGAGAAGGGCAGATCCAGCGCTCGAAGAAGTAGCTGTCGCGGGGAACGGCTCCGGGACAATGAGGCTTCCGTTGGGCGGCGCCCGTGGGTAGAGAAGCGCCCGGGGCAAATGCCGGCGTCCCATTCTCCGTTCATCCTCGGTTTCGCTTGGCTGGGCGAAGAGGCATGGGAGAGGTGGATAGTCCGGCGAGGACTTGGAGGTTTTTCTTGGCGCTGAAGCCTGTCGACAACGAATCCTTCTACCGCGAGGTGGATGAGGAGCTTCGCCGCGACCAGATGAAGACGTACTGGGAGCGCTTCGGCAAGCTCGTTATCGCCGGCGTGGTCCTGCTGCTCGCCCTGATCGGCGGCTTCATCTGGTGGCAGAACCAAAAGGAGGTCAAAGCCGGGGAGCGCAGCGAGACTTTGGTCGCCGCTTTCGACGACGTCGCCGCGGGCCGCAGGACCGCCGCACTTCCCAAGCTGGACGAGGTCGCGAAATCCGGGTCCGGCGGTCACCGCGCCGCCGCTTTGCTCACGAAGGCGGACGTCGCAATCGAAAGCGGAGACCTCAAGGGCGCGGCCGCGACCTTCAAGCAAGTCGCAGACGACGGCGGCCTCGCCCAACCCTATCGCGACCTCGCCCTCGTCCGGATGACGGCGGTGGAGCTCGACACTTTGCCGCCACAGGCGGTGATCGACCGGTTGAAGGGCCTCGCCGTTGCCGGCAACCCCTGGTTCGGGAGCGCGGGCGAAATGGTCGCGCTCTCCTATCTCAAGCTGAACAAGCCGCAGCAGGCCGCGGGCGTCTTCGCCGCGATGGCCAAGGACAAGAAGCTCCCCGACACCCTGCGCTCCCGCGCCAGCCAGATGGCGGGCTCGCTCGGAGTCGACGCCGTCCAGGACCCGGCGGACGCAACACAGGAAGGCACCAGATG
>DASVTA010000435.1:0-2740 GCA_036387815.1 Allosphingosinicella sp. | reverse complement strand
CGGCTGTCCGGAGCGAGATCCTGGATGTCGACCAGGAAGTAGAAGAAGACCGAGATGGCGAGCAAGGCGAGGCCGGCGACCAGCATTCCGGTGATCGCGCCCGCCCGGAAGGCGACGGTGAGGCCGCGCTGGAGGCTGGTGCGGGCGGCCTCGGCGGTGCGGACGTTGGCCCGGACCGAGATGTTCATGCCGATGAAGCCAGCAACGCCCGACAGCAGCGCTCCGATCACGAAGCCGACCGCTTCGGTGCCTCCGAGGAAGAAGAAGACGAGTGCAGCGACGACGACTCCGACGACGGCGATCGTGGTATACTGGCGCCGGAGATAGGCGTTGGCGCCTTCCTGGATCGCTGAGGCGACCGCGACCATGCGCTCATTGCCCGCCGGGGATTTCAGCACCTGGAGGCTGGTGAGGATGCCGTAAAGCACTGCGACTATTCCGCAGGCTATGGCAATGAGCACGACTTCCATGAGATTCTTCCCCTTTTGAATGCTGGACCGGGCAAGGCAATTGCTCCGGCGCGGACGCGCCCGGATGTGCCGCGCCCTTTAGGGGGCTTGTCGCAAGGATTCAACCTTCGTTCAGCAATGTATCCAGCCCAGGCTCGGCGGCAGCGGCAGGGGCTCGCCGGCATGGGTGAGGGTAAGGCCGGAACCTGCCGGGAGGGTGCCGATGCGGCTCAGGGGCAGGGCGAGCTCGTCCTGCAGGGCCAGGATCTCCGGCGCCCGGCCGGGTCTTGCGGCGAAGAGCAGCTCGTAATCGTCGCCCGCCGTGGCGGCCGCCAGCCGGGCCTCGACTTCGTCGCCGAGGATGGCGAGATACGCCTCCGACAGCGGCACCGAGGCGAGGTCGATCCGGGCCGCCGCCCCGCTCGCCTCCGCAAGGCGGGCGCAATCGATCAGCAGCCCGTCCGACACGTCCATCATCGCACTCGCCAGCGGGGCCAGCCTCTGCCCGGCCTCGAGCCGGGGGCGAGGATTGCGGTAGCGCTCGACGAGCGCCGGTTCCTTCGCGATTTCTCCCTTGAGGGCGCGAAGGCCGGCACCGGCGTCGCCGATCGTTCCGCTGACCCAGAGGTGGTCGCCGGGCTCGCCGCCGGCGCGCGAGGGTACCGGCCCGGCGGCCTCTCCGATCGCGGTCAAGGCCAGGGTGCGCGGGCCGGATCCCCGCACCGTGTCGCCACCGAGCAGCGGCAGAGCGAAGGCAGCGAGGGCGGTGCCGAGGCCGGCGACGAAATCGCGGTCCCATTCCTCCTCTCCAAGACTGTAGCCGAGCAGGATTCCCATCGGGCGAGCGCCTTTGGCGGCGAGATCGGACAGGTTCACGGCGAGCAGCTTCCAGGCGACGTCGGCGGGAGGATCGCCGGCCAGGTAGTGGACGCCCTCCACGAGCATGTCGTGGGTGAGGACGAGGGAGCGGCCGCCGATTTCGAGGACCGCCGCGTCGTCGGCGAGGCCGCGGGCGGCAGGGTGGGTCGCGAGCGCTCTGAGCGACTCGATGAAGGCGGATTCGCTCATCTTGCCTCCCTAGCGCGAAGCGGTGGGGAGGGGGACCATGCGAAGCATGGTGGAGGGGTAACCTGTAGAGGCTGGCGTGAGAGCACCCCTCCACCACCTTCGGTGGTCCCCTCCCCATCTTAGATGGGCAGGCAGATTAGCGCCTCACATCCTTCGCCACGGCGTCGAGGATGCCGTTGACGAAGCCCGCTTCCTTCTGGCCGTAAAAGGCCTTGGCGACGTCGACATATTCCGAAATGACGCTCCCGGTGGGGACGTCGATCCGGGCGGCGAGCTCATAGGCGCCGGCGCGCAAGATCTGGCGCATCGGCCGGTCGAGGCGGTGGAGCGGCCAATCCGGCGCCAGCCGGGCGGCGATGGCGGCGTCCAGCTCGGCCTCGCGGGCGGCCACCCCGCTCACCAGGTCGTCGAAGAAATCCACTTCCGCCTCCCGATACTCCACTCCCTCGATGGTCGCCCCCAGGCGGTGGTGGTGGAATTCGTGGAGAAGCTTGGGCACGGGAGTCTGCTCCATCTCGCGCTGGTAGAGGGCCTGGACCGCGGCAAGACGGGCGGCGGAGCGGGAACGGGCACGGGCGGAGGCGGCTGACATGGTCGGCGCGCCATAGCGGCGGCGGGGACGGGGAGGAAAGCGCTTTCGAACTGCGGTGGCGTCCGCCAATGCCGGCAATGGGCGGAAAGCCAGCATTGCCGTCCACTAGGTGCTCGGGTAGAGTGCGCGAAGTGTTCCGGTTCCTGCCATTCCTGGTCCTGCTTTCCGGCTGCGTGGCTGGCCCCACCGAACGCCCATTGAGCGTAGAAGAGGTTGTGGAAAATGCATCGGCATTGAACGGCCGCGAAATCGTGGTGGTCGGATGGCTGGATCAATGCTTTCGTTTCTCCTGCGGCATCTATGCGTCAGCGAAAGAAGCGAAAAAGGACTTTCCTTACTACCTGTCGATCGGCCGAAGCCGGTGGTTCGACTCCTTCGCCCAACGAGCTGCGCCCACTCGAATAGCGT
Source organism: Allosphingosinicella sp. (assembly GCA_036387815.1). GTDB lineage: Bacteria > Pseudomonadota > Alphaproteobacteria > Sphingomonadales > Sphingomonadaceae > Allosphingosinicella. The sequence goes on along the minus strand of DASVTA010000435.1, from coordinate 223 downwards.
TGCGCGCGCGACTGGATGATCGATGCATCAGTAACCCTGCGACCGAAATCATTGCGCTGTGCACCGATCGATCCGGCACCCTGGAACCTCTCGCTCTGATTCGATGGCCGGCCGCAGACATGCAGCCAAGAGCCTACCGTTCAAACCGACCCGCTGCCCGGCGCCCTTGACACCTTCCGCCGGTGGGCGTGAGGCCAGGCCATGGACCAGGCCATTCCCGTCT
>DASVTA010000434.1:0-5353 GCA_036387815.1 Allosphingosinicella sp. | reverse complement strand
TCTCGTTGAGCATCGGAGTGAAGCGGTGAGCCTCCAGCCGCTTGAGCGCTCCGGCCAGCTCGTAGATCGCGTTGTCGGGCCGGGGCCGGGAGCTGTGGCCGCCCTTGTTCTTCGCCGAGAAGGTGAAGCTCTGATAGGTCTTCTCCGCGGTCTGGATGCCGAAGCCCAGCGAGCGCCCGTCCTTCGTGAAGGCGCCGCCGCCGGCGTCCGAGTTGAGCGCAAACTCGGCGTCGGTCCACTCCCGCCACTCCTTGGAGCCGAGCGCCGCGCCCTTCCCTTCCGTCTCCTCGTCCCCGGTGAAGAAGACGATCAGGTCCCGGGTCGGCTTGAACCCTTCCGAGCGGAGGCGAAGGAGCGCGGTGGTGATCGCCACCATCCCCGCCTTGTTGTCCATCGTTCCGCGCCCGTAGAAATAGCCGCCTTCCTCGCGGAACTTGAACGGATCGGCCGACCAGTCGGCGGCGAGCGCCTCGACCACGTCCATATGGGCGAGCAGCAGGATGGGCTTCCTGCCCGAGGGCTTGGCCGAGCGCCAGCGCACGATCAGCGCCGCCGTGTCGTCGCCCGGGCGGCCCTGGTAGGGCATGATCTTGATGTCGCCTTCGGGAAAGCCGCCCGCCTTGAACTGATCGGCGAGGTAGCGCGCCTGAGCCGGCGTCTGGCCACGCCCCGGGACGGTGGGGATCTCGATCGATCGGGCGAGGATCTCGCGGGCTTTGAGGTCCCATTGGTCCGGCGCGGGCTCGGCGGCGATGGCGGTGGAGGCGAGAAGGCCGAAGGCGAGGACGGCTAGGCGCATGAGGGAGGCTCCCGCTGCAAGAGGCGGGCGGAAGCTGGACCGGCTTCATGCCGCGGTCAACCGCCTGACCCCCCTCCCTGGAAGGGAGGGGCTGGGGGTGGGTCCGCCGAAGGCGGTCGAGACTCCGAGTCAGAAGGCAGTCTCGCTGCGCTCGCCTACCCACCCCCTCCCTTCCAGGGAGGGGAGTCCGCTCACCCCTCCCCCCCGTGCCCCGCAGCGAGATAATCCCTCGACTGCATCTCCATCAGCCGAGACACGGTGCGCTGGAACTCGAAGGCTCCGTCGCCGGCCGGGTAGAGCCCTTCCGGCGCGGCGTCGGCGGCGGCGAGGAGCTTCACCTTATGCTCGTAGAGCGCATCGACAAGCGTGACGAACCGGGCCGCCTCGTTCCGCCGCTCAGGGCCGAGGACCGGGATCCCGACCAGGATGACGCTATGGTATCGGCGGGCGACGGCGAGATAGTCGGCGGCGCCGCGGGCTTCGCCGCAGAGCCTCCTGAACGAGAAGACGGCGACGCCCTTGAGGCTCTTGGGGACATGGAGGGTGCGGCCGCCCTGCACGGGGATATCCTCGCTCGGCACCTTGGCCCTGTCCTCGACGGAAAAGTCCGTGAGCCTGAAGAAGGCGGCGCTGAGCGCCTGCGTGGCCTCCGGCCCGTTCGGCACGTACCAGGTCGGGAAGCCGCCGAGCCGCTGCAGCCGGTAGTCGACGGGGCCGTTGAGCGGCACCACGTCCAGCGCCCGCTCCACCAGCGCGATGAAGGGCAGGAACAGCTCGCGGTTGAGGCCGCCGAGATAGAGGTCGCGCGGGGGCCGGTTGGAGGTGGTGACGACCGTCACTCCGGCCTCCAGAAGCTGAGCGAAGAGGCGGGACAGGATCATCGCGTCGGCGGCGTTGTTGATCACCATCTCGTCGAACGCGAGCAGGCGCGCTTGGGACGCGATCGCCCGAGCCACCGGCGGGATCGGGTCGCCCTTCTCCCGGGCCCGCTCAGAGCGGAGCCGCTCGTGCACCTCGATCATGAATTCGTGGAAGTGGACTCGCCGCTTGGGCTGCGCCGGGATCGCCTCGAAGGCGAGGTCCATCAGCATCGACTTGCCGCGGCCGACTCCGCCCCACAGATAGGCTCCGCGCGGCGCGGGCGAAGGCTTGCCGAACCACCGCGCCCAGTGCCCTTTCTTCGGAGCGGAGCCCATCTGCGCCGCGATCCGGTCGAGCACGGCCACCGCCTGCTCCTGATCCGGATCGGGCCGAAGCTCCCCGGCGCCGACCAGCGTCCGGTAGCGTTCGGCAACTTCGCTCACCGCGGCAGCTTCCTGAGCGTCCCCGACCAGGAAGCCGCCACCGCCCCCTCCTGCTCGACGAGGCCGCGCATGACCGCCAGCCGCTTGCTCTCGCGAAGCAGCTCCACCGAGCAGTCCAGCGGAAGCCCGAGCTTCGCCCCGGAAAGGAACTGGGCGGAGAGATCGAGGGTCACCGACGGCCCCAGGCTGGCGCCGGCGCAATAGCCGCCGGCGAACATCGCCATGTCGATGAAGGTGAGGATGGCGCCGCCATGGACGATGTTGCCGAGGTTGCTCTGGGCCACGTCCGGGAACATCCGGCAGCGGGCCTTCCCCTCGCCTTCGCCGCGGACGAGCAGCTTGCCGATGGTCGTATTGTAGCGGCCCCGATCGTCGAGGTCCCAGGTCCACCAGCCGGGATGGTCCGGATCCGGCTCGTGGCGGATGAGGGGGTGAAGTCTCCGATCGGTCATCGGGGGCCAGTGCGGATATTTCCCCTTCCTGGCAAGGGAGCGGCGAATCCGCTCCGCTCGAGGGCAACGGCGAACCTTTCAGAGCGCCCGGGCATTTCCTAGATAGGCACCGACAGGAGACGATCATGGCCGACCAGGACATCAAGGCCCCCGAGGCCCCGCCGCTGCCGACCCTGGAGGAGATGCAGCAATGGACATGGGTGATGGGGCGCGCCCAGCAGATGATGCTCGAGCATGTCGCCAAGGCGATGGGCGAGGCGGCCCAGAACGCGGCGGCCACGGCCGAGCCCAAGTCGCCCCAGCTGCCCTGGCTGAACATGTTCGCGGACCCGGCCAAGATCGCCCAGCAGCAGACGGACCTGTGGACCCAGGGCCTCGCCATCTGGCAGCGCGCGCTGGGCGGCGAAGCGCCGCGCACGGACATCGCCGAGAAGGCGGACAAGGACAAGCGCTTCGCCGCTCCGCAATGGCGCGACAGCCCGCTCTTCGACATGATCCGCCAGAGCTACCTGCTCGTCTCCGAGCGGCTGCTCGGCTCGGTCGACGCGCTCGACGGGCTCGACCCCAAGCAGCGCGAGAAGCTGCGCTTCCTCACCCGGAATTTCGTCGATGCGATGGCTCCGTCCAATTTCGCCGCGACCAATCCGCTCGTCCTCCAGCGGGCGATGGAAACCAAGGGCGAGAGCCTCCTCAAGGGCCTCGAGCACATGCTCCAGGACATTTCCAAGGGCCAGCTCACCCACACCAGTCCCGAGGCCTTCGAAATCGGGCGCAACATCGCGGTCACCCCGGGGAAGGTGGTCAAGCGCACGCCGCTCTACGAGCTCATCCAGTACAGCCCGACGACGGACGAGGTGCACGAGACTCCGCTGATCATCTTCCCGCCCTGGATCAACCGCTTCTACATTCTGGATCTGAATCCGAAGAAGAGCTTCATCCGCTGGGCCGTCGAGCAGGGGCTGACCGTCTTCGTCGTCTCCTGGAAGTCGGCCGACGAGACGCTGAAGGAGACGACGCTCGACGATTATGTGCTTCGCGGCCAGGTCGACGCCATCGACACGGTCCGCGAATTGCTCGGAGTAGATAGCGTCCACGCCATCGGCTATTGCGTCGCCGGCACCACGCTCGCGGCCACCCTGGCCCTGCTCGAGACGCGCGGCCAGGCCGACAAGGTGGCGAGCGCTACCTTCTTCACGGCCCAGGTGGATTTCTCCGAGGCGGGCGACCTCAACCTGTTCGTCGCCGACGAGACCCTGCAGATGATCGAGCAGATCTCGGGCGACAAGGGCTTCCTCGACGGCCGCTACATGGCCGCGACCTTCAACATGCTGAGGGGCCGGGACCTGATCTGGAACTACGTCACCAACAATTATCTGATGGGCGAGGACTACGTCCCCTTCGACCTTCTCCACTGGAATTCGGACACGACCAACCTGCCCTCCAAGTGGCACCAGGCCTATCTCAAGGACTTCTACCGCGACAACAAGCTGGTCCAGGCCGGCGCTCTGGTGGTGGACGGCACCCCGATCGAAATCCACAAGGTGAAGACCCCGACCTACGTCCAGGCCGGCCGCGAGGACCATATCGCGCCCGCGGCCAGCGTCTGGAAGATCACCCATTATTTCCAGGGGCCGCTTCGCTTCGTCCTCGCCGGCTCCGGCCATATCGCCGGGGTGGTGAACCCGCCCGAGGCCCAGAAATACCAGTACTGGACGAATGACAACAAGCCGGCGAGCCTCGAGGAGTTCGTCGCCGGAGCGACCGAGCACAAGGGCAGCTGGTGGCCCGACTGGGCGAAATGGATCGGCGCGCTGGCGGAGAAGAAGGTCCCGGTCAAGGGCGCGCGCGTGCCCGGCAAGGGCAAGCTCAAGACGATCGAGGACGCGCCTGGGAGCTATGTGAAGGCGCGCTGATTTGCCTCCCCATCGTTGGATGGGGAGGGGGACCACCCGAAGGGTGGTGGAGGGGTAGAAGGCGCAGGACAAGGAGGTTAACGCGTGATCCTCCGGGTCTGAGCCAGTTACCCCTCCACCAGGCTTCGCCTGGTCCCCCTCCCCACCGGCTCCGCCGGTAGGGAGGCAGCCCTTCTGCTGCACCGCAACATTTTCTCTTGAAAGCTTCGGTCGACTCGCTTATGTTGCATCGCAGCATAGACTTGTAAGGAACATCTAATGGCCGACCAGCAGAACCAGACCCCGACCGCCGCCGCGGCCGTCGATGCCACGGCGAAAGCTTCGGCCACGATCGCGAAGGCCGTCACCCCGGCGGTGACCGATAAGGCCGAGGCTCCGGCCGCCGCCGCCAAGGCCGCCGCCGCTCCGGCGAAGGCCGCCGCGAAGGTCATCGACGCCGCTACCGCCACTTCGGCCAAGCCTCGCGCCGCCAAGACCCGCACCGCCAAAGCCGCCAAGCCGGCCCGCGCCGCCACGACCGCCCGCAAGGCCGGCCGTCCGGCCAAGCGCGCCGCCGCCGCCGCCGCGACCACCAACACCGCCACCCGCATTAAGAACGAAGGAACCCGCATCATGAAGAAAGAGACCGCCCAGGTCGCCGACCGCCTTCAGGCCGTCTTCGGCGACGTCAACGAGCGCGCCCGCACCCAGATCGAGCGCAACACCCGCATCGCCGAGGAAATGACCGAGCTCTCCAAGGGCAATGTCGAGGCGATGGTCGCCTCCACCAAGGTCGTCGCCAAGGGCCTCGAGACCGTCGGCCAGGAAGTCGCCGAGTTCAGCCGCAAGAGCTTCGAGGACGCTTCCGCGGCCCTGCGCAGCTTCGCCGAAGTGAAGTCGGCCACC
>DASVTA010000433.1:0-2167 GCA_036387815.1 Allosphingosinicella sp. | reverse complement strand
CCGGAACCGAGACCGACCGGCTCCTGTTCGGCGACCTTCTGGCCGGCGCCGAGGACCGCGAGGTCGCTCTGCGCCTGCGCTCGCCCGACGGCGCCGAGCGCGAGGTCGTCCTTCGGACCGGCGAGACCCATATCGGCGAGGCCGCCCGCTCGCTCGGCCTGCCGGGCCCGCTGCTGAGCGTCATCGATCTCATCCACCTCCTCACCTACCCCTTCCTGCTGATCTCCGCCTGGCTCCTCTTCCGCCGCAAGCGCGAGGACGTGGTCAGCTCGGTGGTTTCGCTCGGCATCCTCCTGACCATGGCCACGGAGCAGCCGTCGGCGACCTTCCTCAACATCCACTTGGCCAAGGCGGCCCAACAGCTCTCGGCCACCTTTCCCGCGCTCGCCGCCGCCGGGGTTCCGGAGGGGGTCCACCGAACGCTGTACGATCTCGCCAACATCTGCTTGATCGGCGGCATCCTGCTGTTCCCGCACGGCCGCCTGTCGCCGCGTATCACGCTCGCGATCCTGGCGGCTTTGCCCCTGCTCCTGTTCATCGAGGGGGACTTCTACCGGGCGATGCTCATCGCCGCGATGGCCGCGTCGGTCCTCCTGTTCCTGTGGCGGCTGAGAAGCGCATCGGGCGACGAGCGCCAGCAGCTCAAATGGGCGGTGTTCGGCTTTTCCGGCTACGTCTTCTTCTTCGGGGCCGCGATCACCGCGGACATGCTCAAGGCCGGAGCGCCGAGCCTCGCCCAGCAGCTCTCGCTCGAGCTATTCGCCGGCTTCGCCTTCGGCCTCGCCTTCCTCCTGCTCCAGTCGGGCCTGCTCGTCGCGCTGCTTCGCTACCGCCTCTACGACGCGGAGGTGGCGATCAGCCGCTCGGCTTCCTTCGCCCTCATCGCCCTCATCCTCGCCGGCATCTTCGCGGCGACGATGGAAGGGGTGAAGGAGGTCATCCTGCGCTTCTTCGGCCGAGACGCCGGCTCGATCGCTCCGATCGTCGGCGCCGCTTTGTCGACGGTGATGATCAACCCGATTTACGAGCGGGTCCAGGGCTGGGCCGAGCGCCGCTTCCAGCGCAAGCTCGTCGAGATGCGCCGCGACCTGCCCGACTGCCTTCGCGATCTTCGCCACTTCGCCACCCTGCCGGAGCTGATCGAGGAGATATTGGAGCGGATTTCCTCCGGAGTGCGCTCGGCTCGGCTCGCCCTCGTCCTCGACGGCAAGGTCGCTGGAAGCCGGGGTGCCGGAGCCGAGGCCGTGGAAGCCTGGCTCGACAGGACCGCGCTCGATCCCGCCTGCTCGTCCGGAGTGGAGACGGGCGATCCCTTCTTCCCGCTCCGGCGGCCGCTCAGCCTCGACGACGGCACCTGCCTCGGCTGGATCCTGCTCGGCCCGCATCCGGACCGCTCGCGGCTGAGCACGGCCGAGCTCGACGCGCTCGACGAGCTCGCGACGCCGGTGGCGCGCGCCGTCCGGGTCGTGCATGCCCGCCAGGCTCGCGAGCGCGCCGTCGCGGAAGCGCTCGAGCGCCAGCAGCGGCAGATCGAGGCTCTCGCCATGCGGCTCGATCGGCCCGCCGGTAACAATTGACACAGGAAGGGCGGCGGCGCGGCATTGAGCCGAAACAAGCCAGGGCCAGAGCTTTCGCGAAGTCGAATCCGCAGATGGAAGGTCAATCGATGCAAGCTATCGCGCCGAAAGCTCTGAAGGCCGCGGTCGCCGCGGCCGTTCTCGCGGCTCCCGCCGCGCTCCTCGCAGCGCCGCTCGTCGTGCGTTCCCAGGGTCCCTCGGCCAAGTCCTATCCTCCGGGCCGGGCGGTCGGCGAGAATGTTCCGGTAGTGCTCAAGGCGGGCGACGTGGTGACGGTTCTCGCCCCCTCGGGCGCCCGCACCCTCCGCGGACCCGGCACCTTCAAGGTGGCGGGCGGCGGCGCCGCGCCGGCGTTCAACCCGCGGTCCAGGTTCAGCGCCATGCGCGGGCCCGAAGTGCCGCCCTCGCCCGGCCTGTGGGACGTCGACGTCTCGCGCGGCGGCAACATGTGCCTCGCCGATTCCGGTCAGGTGGTGCTCTGGCGCCCGGCCGCGGCCGCCGACGCGACCCTCGAGGTCATCCCCGCCGCCGGCGCGGGCCAGCGGGTCGCCTGGTCCGCGGGCCGGCTCGTCCAGCGCTGGCCGCAGCAG
>DASVTA010000432.1:0-4542 GCA_036387815.1 Allosphingosinicella sp. | reverse complement strand
GAAGGCGAGGCAATGATGCTCGTCGTCCCATTCGATGGTCGTGAGGTAGGAATAGAGGCCGTCCCCGCCCTCGAAGAGCGGACGCAGCGTCACGTACCGACCCTCGAGCCAGCGAACCGCGCTTCGAGCGTAGCCGCCGAGCTCGTCGGGCGCGTCGAGGGAGATTGCGGCCGCCGCCGCCGGCGCCCTGCCCCGCAAGGTTGTGCCGAGCGCCTCCTCAAGCCGGATGACGGTCGCGAGCGTGAAGGCGCGGCTCCCGCCCAGCGCCTTTTCGAGAGTCGAGATGCTGATCCGCGCCATGTCGGCAAGCGCCTGGCGCGAGATACGGCGGCGCGCGAGCTCCTCGCGCACCTTGCGCGCAATCTCAAGGCTGTCCTCGAGCCCTTCTTCCCCGTGCACCCGCGCCTCCCGTACAAATCCGCACATATCCGCACATCGGCCCGATTGCCAGCCCCTGTGGAGGGTCGGCGGCCCGCTGAAGGCTGAACCTCGCGGCCGCTTATGGTAGAGCGCCGCGATGCGGTGCCTCATCCCTATCGCCTTCGCCCTCGCCGGCTGCGGGAGCGCTCCGGAGCCCGTGGCCACCGGTCCGCGCCTCGTTGCGCAAAAGGTGGCGGGCTTCCGGGACGCGCAGGCGCCGGGCCGGGAGGCGGCTTTCAGCCCGGACGGACGATGGCTGGCGACGAGCAGCGCCTCCGGACTGGTGGCGCTTCGGCGCGTACCGGACCTGAAGGTCGTCCTCCGCCTCCACCATCCCGGCGGGGCCGCGGCCGTCGATTTCGCGCCCGGTGGCGGGTTCCTCGCCACCGCCGGCTATGACGGCGCGGTCCGGCTCTGGGATATTCGGACGGGGCGGCTGATGCGAAAGCTTCAGGGCGCCCGCGGGACGGTGTGGTCGCTCGATTTCTCTCCCGACGGGAAGCGCATCGCGGCCGCAGGGGAAGATTCGGTAATCCGCATCTGGGACCCCGCGGCGAAACGGCTGCTCCACGCGCTGGCGGGCCACGAGCGCAACATCTGGGAAGTCCGGTTCAGCCCCGACGGCCGGCGCCTCGCCAGCGGCAGCTTCGACGCTACCGCCCGCCTCTGGGACGCCGAAACGGGCGCCACTCTGGCCACCTTCCGGGATCACGAGCAGGCCGTGGTGGGACTGGCCTGGAGCCCTGACGGGCAATGGCTCGCCACCGGCGGCGACGATTCGCTGATCATCCTGCGCCGCGCGTCGGACGGGGGGCCGGCACGGGGCCTGCTGGTCGGCAACCATGCCTACAAGCTCGCCTTCAGCCCGGACGGCCGCTGGCTCGCCAACGCCGGCCGCGCCCGCGGCGCGTTCGGCACCCTCTGGCATTCGCTGACGGGCGCCGGCGCCCCTTCCGAGGCGGTTAGGCTCTGGCGGGTCGCGGACGGCGCGCTGGTGCAGGCGATGAAGATGCCGGAGGACGTGATGTATGTCGGGTTCAGCCCCGACGGCCGCTGGCTCGCCGCTTCGGGCGACGACGGAGCGGTCACCTTGTGGAGGTTGAAAGCTGGCGGCGGCTAGCAAGTTGATCTACGCTTCCCTCGGGAGGCGGATCTCGATGCAGGATTACATGGCCGATATGCTGGCGATACTCGGCGCCTGCATCGCCATCGCGGGCCTCGCCATCGCCCTGATGGTCTTCCGGCCCGCGGCGCGCCGGCGGCGGCGCCACAAACGCCATTCCAGCCGACCGAAGATCGATCTCTTCGCGGCCGCCAGCCAGCCGGAACATGCCGCCGGACCGGATGCATAAAGCGTAGGTTATTGCATAGTTATGCATTAACGCGCATGGCCGCGCCCTATGATTCGCATTGCCATCCTTGGAGCCTCCGGGTTCGTCGGCGCCGAGCTGCTGAGGCTTTGCGCTGGCCACCCTGAGTTCAGGCCCGCGAAGCTGTTCGGCTCCAGCCAGGCGGGGCAGAAGCTCGCGACGGTGCACCCCCATCTGGCGTTGGCCTATCCGGCCGCGACGGTGAATAGTTATGCACCCGAGGCGCTTGACGCCGGGGTCGACCTGGTCTTCGCGGCGCTGCCGCACGGCCACTCGCAGGCCTTGGCCGGCGAAGTGATCGAGCGGGGCATCCCCTTCGTGGATCTCGGCGCCGACTTCCGGCTCGATTGCGCCGGAGATTACGAGGCCTGGTACCGTGAGCCGCACAGTGCGCCGGAACTCCTGGACCGGTTCGTCTACGGTATTCCGGAACTCAACCGCGCGGCGATCGCCGGCTCGGCGACGGTCGCGGCGGCCGGCTGCTACGCGACGGCGGCGATCCTCGCGCTCCGGCCGCTCATGGGCCTGATCGAACCGGAAACCCTGGTCGTAGACGCCGCCTCGGGCGTCAGCGGCGCCGGAAAGGCCGCGACGGAAGCGACTCATTTCAACAGCGTCGACGAGAGCTTCGCGGCCTACGGCCTGCTCACTCACCGCCACACCGCGGAAATGGAGATGGCTTTGGGCGGAAGAGTGCTGTTCACGCCCCATCTCGCGCCGATGAACCGCGGTATCCTCGCCACCTGCCACGCCGTCGCCAAGGGCCCCTGCGATCCGCTGGAGGCGTTGCGCGAGGCCTATGCCGGAGAGCCGTTCATCCATGTCTGCGAGGCGCCTCCAGCGACGAAATGGACGCTGGGTTCGAACGCGGTCCACGTCACCGCCCGGTACGACGCGCGCACCGGGCGGGTGCTCGCCATCGCCGCGCTCGACAATCTAGTCAAAGGCGCCGCGGGGCAGATGATCCAGTGCGCCAATCTGATGCTCGGCCTCGACGAGACCGCCGGACTGCCGGTGGCGGGAGTTTATCCATGAGCGTCACGGACGAAAATCCTCCCCGCAGTTTCGCGCGGAGGGGGACCAGGCCCTTCGACGCCGCCTACGGCGTCGCTCTGGATGAACTGCGCCTTCGGCGCACCCTGGTGGAGGGGTTCTTCGGACTCGGAAAGCCCCTCCACCGCACTTCGTGCGGTCCCCCTCCCCTGCAAATTCAGGGGAGGATTTTATGAGCGTCACGGCTCCCGAGGGCTTCGTCGCCGCCGGCTGCCACGCCGGGATCAAGCGCCGACGCTTCGACATGGCCCTGCTCGCGACCGACGACCGCAAGCCGGCGGCGGCGGCGGCGGTCTTCACTCAGAACAAGTTCGTCGCTCCGCCGGTCCTCCTCTCGCGGCGGCGGCTCGCCGAGAACGGCGGCCGGGCCGCGGCGATCATCGTCAACAGCGGCAACGCCAACGCCGGCACCGGCGCCGCCGGCCTCGCCGACGCCGAGGCGATGGGAGAAGCGGCGGCGCGGGCGCTGGGCGTCGCCGCACAGGACGTGCTGGTCTGCTCGACGGGGATCATCGGAACGCCTTTGCCGATGGAGGTCATCCTCGCGGGAACCCCGAAGCTCGCGAAGAAGCTTTCGCGGGACGGCGCCCACGACGCCGCCCGGGGGATCCTGACCACCGACCACCAGGCCAAGGAAACCGTGGTGAATGGCTCCACCTTCACCCTTGGCGGAATGGCGAAGGGCTGCGGGATGATCGCTCCGAACATGGCGACGATGCTCGCCTTCCTGACCACCGACGCCGACGTCTCCGCCGACGAGATGACCCGGATCCTGAGGGACGCTTCGGACCGGACGTTCAACACGCTGAACGTGGACGGCGCCACCTCGACGAACGACACCGCGATCCTGCTCGCCTCCGCCCGGCGCGGCCGGCCGGACATGGGCGAGTTCGCGGACGCGGTCCACTGGGCCTGCGAGGACCTGACTTTGCAGATGGCCCGCGACGCCGAGGGGATGACCAAGATGGTGGCACTTTCGGTCACCGGCGCGGCGACGGATGAAGAGGCCCGCACCGCCGCCAAGCGGATCGCCGAGAACAATCTCGTCAAGTGCAGCTGGTATGGCGGGGACCCTTATTGGGGCCGGCTGCTGGCCGCGGCCGGATCGGCCGGAATCGCCTTCGAGGCGGAGAAGACGATCGTCGCCTATGGCGGCACCGTGGTCGCCCGGGGCGGCGCCAATGCCGATCATGACGGCGCCGCGGTCGCCGACCACATGAAGCAGGAGCGGATCGAGATCGAAGTCGCCCTCGGCCTCGGCACAGGGTCCGCCCGGGTGATCGGGATCGACCTCGGGCCCGGCTACATCAAAGAGAATTCGAGGACCTCATGAGCAGGACCGTCGTCCCGGCGAAGGCCGGGATCCCAGGACGAGAAGTCTCGGCGGGTCTCGCCGAGGCCCCGGCTTTCGCCGGGGTGACGGTTCTATGAGGTCCCCCACCGAGACCGCCGCGATCCTCGTTCAGGCGCTGCCGTACATCCAGCGCTTCCACGGGCGGTCCGTGGTCGTGAAGCTCGGCGGGGCGGCGATCGACAAGGCGCTCGACCGGGCGCTGGCGCAGGATGTGCTCCTGCTGAGGAGCGTCGGCGTGCGCTGCGTCCTCGTCCACGGCGGGGGGCCTCAGGTCGATGCGATGATGCGGCGGGTCGGCAAGGAGCCGGAGTTCCGCGACGGCCTCCGGGTCACGGACGCGGAGAC
>DASVTA010000431.1:0-3362 GCA_036387815.1 Allosphingosinicella sp. | reverse complement strand
ACGCTCACTCTCGAAACGGGCCGGGTTGCCCGGCAGGCCGACGGCGCGGTGCTCGCGACTCTCGGCGAGACCGTCGTCCTTTGCGCGGTGACCGCTGCGAAGAACGTCAAGCCGGGGCAGGATTTCTTCCCGCTGACCGTTCACTATCAGGAAAAATTCTCGGCCGCCGGGCGCATCCCGGGCGGCTTCTTCAAGCGCGAGCGCGGCGCCACGGAGAAGGAAACCCTCACCAGCCGCCTCATCGACCGGCCGATCCGGCCGCTCTTTCCGGAGGGGTTCTACAACGAGGTCCTCGTGATCGCCCATGTCATGAGCTATGACGGCGAGAACGAGCCGGACGTGGTGGCGATGATCGCCGCTTCCGCCGCGCTCACGCTCTCCGGAATTCCCTTCATGGGCCCGATCGCCGCCGCCCGGGTCGGCTATGCCGGGGGCGAGTATATCCTAAACCCGAGCCAGGACCAGATCAAGGAAGGCGAACTCGACCTCGTCGTCGCCGGAACCCACAACGCCGTGATGATGGTCGAATCGGAGGCCAAGGAGCTTTCCGAGGACGTCATGCTCGGCGGCGTGATGTTCGCCCACCGCTCGATCCAGCCGGTCATCCAGGGCATCATCAGCCTCGCCGAAAAGGCCGCCAAGGACCCGTGGGAGCTCGAGGAGCCGACCGACACCAAGGCGATCAAGGAGAAGCTTCGCGGCATCATCGGCGAGGATCTCGCCGCGGCCTACAAGCTCACCGACAAGCAGCAGCGCCAGACCGCGATCAACGAGGCGCGCGCCAAGGCCCGCGAAGGCCTCGCCGACATGGAAGCGAGCGACCCCGCCGGCTATCTCGGCGCCCTCAAGCTCGTCAAGAAGCTGGAAGCGGAGATCGTCCGCGGCGCCATCCTCAAGGAAGGCGTGCGCATCGACGGCCGCGACACGAAGACCGTCCGCCCGATCGAGGCGATGGTCGGCTTCCTCCCCCGGACCCATGGCTCCGCGCTCTTCACCCGCGGCGAGACCCAGGCGATCTGCACGACCACTCTCGGCACCAAGGACGCCGAGCAGATGATCGACGGCCTGGAGGGGCTCTCCTACACCCGCTTCATGCTCCACTATAACTTCCCGCCCTACTCGGTCGGCGAAGTCGGACGCTTCGGCGCCCCGGGGCGGCGCGAGGTCGGCCACGGCAAGCTCGCCTGGCGGGCCCTCCATCCGGTGCTCCCCAGCCACGAGGAATTCCCCTACACGATCCGGGTCCTCGCCGACATCACCGAGTCGAACGGCTCCTCGTCGATGGCGACGGTGTGCGGCGGCTGCCTGGCTTTGATGGACGCCGGCGTTCCGATCACCCGGCCGGTCTCCGGGATCGCCATGGGCCTCATCCTCGAAGGCAAGGATTTCGCCGTGATAAGCGACATCCTCGGCGACGAGGATCACCTGGGCGACATGGACTTCAAGGTCGCCGGAACGGAAAACGGCATCACCTCGCTCCAGATGGACATCAAGATCGCCGGGATCACGGAGGAGATCATGCGCATCGCCCTCGACCAGGCCAATGAGGGCCGGGCCCACATCCTGCGCGAGATGGCGAAGGCGATGGGCGAAGTCCGCGGCGAGCTCTCGGCCCACGCGCCGAGGATCGAGACGATGCAGGTCGACAAGGCCAAGATCCGCGACATCATCGGCACCGGCGGCAAGATCATCCGCGAGATCGTCGCCACCACCGGCGCCAAGGTCGACATCGACGACGAGGGCATCGTCAAGATCTCGTCCTCCGACGTCAGCCAGATCGAGGCGGCCCGCCGCTGGATCCAGGGCATCGTCGAGGAGCCCGAGGTCGGCAAGGTCTATACCGGCAAGGTCGTCAACCTCGTCGATTTCGGCGCCTTCGTGAACTTCATGGGCGGCAAGGACGGCCTCGTCCACGTCTCGGAGATCAGGAACGAGCGCGTCGAGAAGGTTTCCGACGCCCTCTCCGAAGGCCAGGAGGTCAAGGTCAAGGTCCTCGAGATCGACCCGCGCGGCAAGGTCCGCCTGTCGATGCGAGTCGTCGACCAGGAGACCGGCGCCGAGCTGGAGGACACCCGTCCTCCCCGCGAAGGCGGCGGTGGTTCGGACCGCGGCCCGCGTAGCGGCGGTGGCGACCGGGGCCCCAGGCGCGACGGCGAAGGCCGCGGCGACCGGGGCGGCGGCGGCGGCAGGGATCGTGGCCCGCGCCGTGACGGCGGCGGAGGCGGCGGCCGTGACCGCGGCCCGCGCGGCGAAGGCGGCGGCGACCGCGGCCCGCGCCGCGAGCGCGAGGACCGTCCCGAGCGCAACGACGGCCCCGAGCCCGAATTCGCTCCCGCGTTCCTGACCCGCGACGACGACTGACGTCTCTGCCTCCCCAGCCGCAAGGATGGGGAGGGGGACCAGCGAAGCTGGTGGAGGGGTAGCTGGCTCTGCCTCTGCCTTTCGGTCACTCGAAACACGAAAGGCCTCGCGGGCGACCGCGGGGCCTTTTCGTTTGGGTTTACGCAAAGACCGCGAAGCCGCGAAGGCTGGAAACAGGCAGCCTCTTGCCGGCTGATCAGGCAGCCTTGGCGGTCAGTTCAAGCCCCAGGGCCTTGAGCGTCCGGATCACCGAGGCGATATCGCTTTGGGCGGTCAGTGCATCGTGAGGCAGGCCCTTGGCGCGCGCCACATTGTTCAACGCCAGCGCGATCAGCTCGGAATCGCCGTCCTCGAACACGGCTTCGACATAGGCAAGAATGGCTTCGGGACTGTCGAGGAAGTCGGCCGTGTCCCATCGGCTCGTTTCAATCCCCATGATCGGGCTCCCATGAAGCGGCGATTTCACGCGCACGGCCAATATCGGCCCGTTCCCGCGATTTGTCACCTCCGTAAGCCAGCAGGATCAGGCGGGCTCCACGGCGCGCGAAATAGATGCGGTAGCCGGGGCCGTAATCGACGCGGAGCTCGCTGACCCCGCCGCCGACCGATTTCGTGTTGCCGAAATGCTCCAGTGAAAGGTGGTCGATGCTCTTGAGGATTCGCGCGCGGGCACGAGCGTCTCGAAGCGAGCGCAGCCAGCGGCGGAACTCGGCGGTGTCGACGACGAGGATCGAAGGGGCAGCCACGGCCGGCAGAATAGCGCGGCGCCAAGGGTCCGCCAAAATCGGATATATGATCGTCCGCGCCGCGAGCATCCGAAGGAGGGTGGAGGGGTAGCTGGCTCGGTCTCTGCCTTTCAGTCACCCGAAAACACGAAAGGCTCCGCAGCGATGCGGGGCCTTTTTGTCTGGGTCCACGCGAAGCCGCAAAGGACGCAAAGGGACTGCCCTGGCGCCTGCTTCGCGACGATTTTTTGTTCGCACAAAGCCGTGCGGAACGTC
>DASVTA010000430.1:0-2242 GCA_036387815.1 Allosphingosinicella sp. | reverse complement strand
GAGCCCGTCCTCGCGGCTCCTTCCCGTCAGGGCAGCGGAGATCGCCGCTTGCAATGTAGGAAATCTGATGTTCTTTCCTTGTTCCAGAGCCTGGAGCAGGACGATGAGTCGCAAGCCCCCCTCCCACCGCCGCCGCTACGTGCGCTTCACGCGGTGGCGCAGGGCGCATTTCTTTCGGGTGCTGGAGGAGACGGGGCATGTGCAGATGGCGGCGGAGGCGGCGGGGGTTTCGCTCGCCTGCATCTATCGGCTGAGGCGGGTGGAGGCGGGGTTCGCGGAGAAGATGGCGGCGGCGGTCGCGAAGGCGGATCGGCGGCTCGAGGGGGGACAGTCTGGTGACAGTCACGTGACCGTCACTGGGTGTCTGGGACAGTCTGGTGACAGTCACGTGACCGTCACTGTCCCAAACAGCAGGCGCTGGTGATCCGCAAGGGGATCGGCGGGCGGCTGCGGGTGATGGCGGCGGGGCGGCGGTGGTGGACGGGGCGGCACGACTCGGTCTTCCTCGCTCATCTGCGGGCCACCGGAAGCGTCGCCGCTTCGGCCCGGGCGGCGGGGTTCACGCCCAAATCGGCCTGTAACCGGCGCGCGCGGCTGCCCGGCTTCGCCCTCGCCATGGACGAGGCGCGCGAGGATGCCGACCTGGAGCTCCAGTTCCAGCTGGCCGTGAAGGCCCGGCGCGGCCGGGGCGACGATTATGGCGCGAGCGACGGCGACCCGGGACAGTCGCAAGCGACCGTCGCCCTGGAGCCGCCGCCGGCGGAGCAGGCGATGCGCACCCTCAGCTTTCGCGAGAACCGCCGGCGCGGAAAGCATTCGCCGAGACGGGGAAAGCCGCCCGATATCGAGGCGGTGACCAAGAAGATCGAGCGCCTGGTGCGGGCGGTGAAGCGCAAGCGGGGAAGCGAGCGCTAAGGGTGGCATCCACCGGCGGCCGCCCCGAGCGACCCTCACCGGGTCCTGGCGACAGTCACCAGCGACTGTCACCGGTGGGCGGGCTTAGCAATCGCCTCCTGCGCGTCCCGCGGCGGGACGGGCGGGATGGAGGGGTGGCGGGGCGGGATCGGTTGGGACATTGGAGCGCTTCGACGGCCGACACAGGCCAGACGGAGGAACGAGGATGACGGTCAGGACCCTGGCGGCGAAGATGGGCACGGGACTGATGGCCGGCGCGGCGCTGCTCCTGGTAGGCTTCGAGGTGACGGACGAGCCGGCGCGGGCTCCGGCCGCCGCCGTGGCCCCTGCCGCGGGCTTCGCCTCCGGCTCCGGCGAAGCGCCGGTCGTCGCCGCTTCCGCCCCCGCCCCGACGCAGGCGGATTCCGGTTTCGTCGTCCGGCGGATCCTCGACATTCCGGGGCCGCTCAAGATGGGCGATCATCATTGGGACGAGAGCGGCGCGCCCGCCGACGGGCCGGTCGTGATCACCGTCGACCTCGAGGCGGGGGTGCTTTCCATCTTCCGGGGCGGCCATGAGATCGGCGCCGCCGCGATCCTCTACGGCCGCGACGACAAGCCGACTCCGCTCGGCGCGTTCCCGATCACCCAGAAGAAGGCGCGGCACGTCTCCAACCTCTACGGCTCGCCCATGCCCTACATGATGCGGATGACCAACGACGGCATCTCGATCCACGGCAGCGACAGCGTCGCGCCCGGATTCGCCACCCACGGCTGCGTCGCGGTCCCGACCGCTTTCGCGAAGAAGCTGTTCGGCGCGGCGAAGCTCGGCGACGTCGTCATCGTCACCCGCGGCAAGACGCTCGAGATGGGCGAGGCGATCGTGCGCACCTGAGCGGGCGGGCGCCGCCGTGATTGGCGTCAGGCGCCGATTTCTTCTCGGGGGGGGCGGGGATTTCCGTCATCCCGGGCTTGACCCGGGATCCATGAACACCGCCCCATCCGGTCTCGGCCGGCCGTGTTCATGGATTCCGGCCTCCGCCGGAATGACGGGGAGGCGGGGATTTCCGTCATCGCGGCTTGACCCGGGGACGACGGAGGAGGTGGCGCCGCCTGCGGCCTCTGCTACAGCGCCCTGCATGACCGCCCCCACCATCAGACCCGTCATCCTTTCGGGAGGCGCGGGGACCCGGCTGTGGCCGCTTTCGAGGGCGGGGCGGCCCAAGCAGTTCCTGGCGCTCGCGGGCGAGGAGAGCCTTCTGAAGGCGACCGCGCGGCGCGCGGCGGCCTGGGGGGCGCCGATCGTGGTGGCGGCGCGCGAGCAGGCGCTGGCGGTGCGCGCCGAGGT
>DASVTA010000429.1:0-4756 GCA_036387815.1 Allosphingosinicella sp. | reverse complement strand
CTCCCCGAGCGAGCTCGGGGAGGAACCGAGGCGTGGGCACCCGCACTCCCAAGCCCAACCTCGCCGGCACGATTCTACAAGGCGGCGCCATTCCTCCCCGAGCAAGCTCGGGGAGGAAACGAGGCGTTGGCACTTGCACTCCTCGCACGCGTTGCCACCTTGTGTCCTTGACCCGTCCCGTCCCCAAAGAAGCCGTGCTCGTCGTCAACGCCGCCTCCCGCAAGGGGCAGGCGCTGTTCCAGGAGGCCGTGGACAAGCTCGAGGCCGCCGGAATGACGCTCATCGCGGCGCACGCGCTTCGCGATCCGCGCAAGCTGGTCCCGACCGTCAAGGAAGCCGTCCGCAGCGGAGCGCCGATGGTGATCGTCGGCGGCGGCGACGGCTCGCTTTCCTACACGGTGGACGAAGTGGTGGGCCGCGAGTGCGTCTTCGCCCTGCTCCCGCTCGGCACCGCCAACAGCTTCGCCCGCACGCTCGGGATCCCGCTCGACCTCGACGGGGCGATCGCCACCATCGCGACCGGGCAGCGGCGGCGGATCGACCTTGGGATGATCAACGACGATTATTTCGCCAATTGCGCCGCCATGGGCCTCTCCCCGATGATCGGCGAGGGCGTGCCGCACAACCTCAAGCGCTATCTCGGCCGGGTCGGCTATCTGATCTGGGCCGTCTGGTGCCTGATCCGGTTCCACGCCTTCAAGCTCACCGTCCGCGGCGACGGGATCGACGAGACCTTGTGGGCGACCGAGGTCCGGATCGCCAATGGCGGCCACCACGGCGGCGTGGAGCTGATCGAGAGCGCCGAGCTCGACAGCGGCCAGATCATCGTCCAGGCCGTCGTCGGCCGGGCCGCCTCCAGCCTGGTGTGGGACTGGTTCGCCAAATATTTCAAGCTCCCGACGCGCAACCGGACGACTCGCGAATTCCACGGCACCCGGCTCACCATCGAGACTCGTCCCCGCCAGCGAATCTCGATCGACGGCGAGGTGCTGGCCAGGACTCCGGTCGTCGCCCAGGTCGCCGAATGCGCCATCGAGGTGGTGGTGCCCGCCTGACGGCCCTTGGCCGCTCACGACGTTCATGCTATGTTCGAGGCCGGCTCTTTGATATCCGAGAATCGTTTCTGCCGGACGGGGCGTCCCTCGTTCGTCATCCTGCCTGCGTTCGTCATGCTGAAGGCGTTTCAGGATCCCGTTCTCCGCCGCCCGGCCGCATGATCAGGCGGAGACTGGCAAAGTGAAGCGTAAAGTGGCGATTCCATCACTTCCCTCCACTTCCGACCACTTCCGCCCTTTCCTCGGAATTGAATATTGGAAGAGCAGGAAAAGCGCCCTGTGCCGTCCATGTCGTCCACTTCGTCCGATTTCGGACAGTGGCTCAGCCCGTCGGATTGAGCCGCCCGCCGGGTTCGCTTGCCGCCTGCGCCTCCTCCAGGCATTCCTCGGGACCCGGCGGCGGCTCCATCCGGCTCTTGCGCCACCCGCCGTGCAGGTAGAAGGCGATGGCCATCGCCATGTTGGCGAAGGAGCTGACCGGGAAGCTCAGCCATAGAGCATCGGCCCCAAGCCAGGGATAGGCGCCCAAAGCGAAGCCGAGGCGGATCGGCACCAGCCCGACGAACAGGATGATCAGCGGCCCGATCACGGCGCCGTTCGCGCGCACCGTTCCGAACAGGACCAGGGTCACTCCGAACAGAAGGAAGCTCCAGGTGGCGAGGATCTGGATGTGACGGGCGATCGGAAGCGCCTCGCTGTCGCTTCCCAGGAACAGCGCCAAAGCGGGCCGGTCGGCGAGCGCCAGCAGGACGACCAGTCCCGCGGTGATGGCCAGCGCGAAGATCACGCCCGAGCGGGTGATGGCGCTCACCCGGTCCCAGCGGCCGGCGCCGATATTCTGGGCGACCATGGCGCTGACCGCCGCTCCGAGCGCCATCGCCGGCATCTGGAGATAGGTCCAAAGCTGCATTGCGACTCCGAAGGCCGCGGCCGTATGCACCCCTTCCCGGTTGACGAGCCCGATCAGCGCCAGCGCCGAGGCGGAGATGACGATCATCTGGAGCCCCATCGGCAGGCCTTTGCGCACGATCGTCGCGAGCAGCGCCCGGTCCGGCTTCAGGTAGCGAAGCTCCGCCCCGCGCAGCCGAAGCGGCAGGTCGCGCCGATAGACGTAGGCGAGCAGGGCGGCGAGACTGAGGTAATTGGCGATGACGGTCGCCGTCGCCGCTCCGGCGATCCCGAGCCTCGGGACCGGCCCGAGCCCGAGGATGAAGACGGGGTTGAGGCCGCCGTCGAGGGCCACGGCGAGGATCATGAACCACAGGGGAGTCAGCGCATCGCCGCTGCCCCGAAGCGCCATCATCCACGACACCATGACGAGCGCCGGCGGCATCGCGATGAAGATCACCCGCAGGTAGGCGAGCGCGAGCGGAGCGGCTTCGGCCGGAGTTCCGAGCAGCTTCAGGATCGCCGGGGCGAACAGCCAGCCCGCCCCCGAGACGAGGATGGAGACGCACAGGAAGGCCCCCGTCGCGGTGCCGATCACCCGCCGAGCCCCGTCGATGTCGCCGCCGCCGAACCTTTGTCCGACGAGGATCGTGGTGGCCATGCTGAAGCCGAAGACGAAGGCCGTCAGCAGGAACATGATGATGTTGGCGTTGGAGGTCGCCGCGAGCGCGTTCTCGCCGAGGAAGCGGCCGACCCAGACGGCGTTGATCGAGCCGTTCAGCGACTGGAGGATCGAGGAGCCGAGCGTCGGAAGCGCGAAGGCCAGCAGAGTCGGGCCGATGGCACCCGAAGTCAGGTCGCGCCGGTTCGGGCCGGCGGGGGCTGCGTTCACGCCCCTCTCCCGTCCTTCACGGGAGAGGAGGGGCCCGCCGCGAAGCGGTGGGAGGTGAGGGTCTTGCTGAGGCCGGTGTACAGACCCTCACCTCCCAAGCTGCGCTTGGGCCCCTCCTCTCCCCCGGGAAGGGGGAGAGGGCTTGTGGGCGCGCCGACGCTCACCGCCTATCCAAGCCTCGCCAGCGCCGCCCGGTATTTCTCCGCGTCGGACGCCTTTTCGGCATGGTCGGCCCTCGCCTTCTCCACCGCCTCGGGCTTCGCCCGCTCGGCGAAGCTCGGGTTGCCGAGGCGCGCGGCAAGCGAATCGCGTTCCTTCTCGGCCGCCTGCAGCGCCCTGGAAAGGCGAGCGCGCTCCGCCTCGATGTCGATCGCTCCTTCGAGCGGAATGATGTAGGTCGCCTCGTCCACCACGACCTGCGCCGCCCCGCCCGATGCCTCGCCGAAGGAGACGCTTTCGACCCGGGCGAGCCGGCGAAGCGCCGCCTCGTGGCGCTCCAGCCGCGCCGCGGTGAGGCCGCCGCCCTCCCTGACGTGCAGCGGCAATCTCGCGCCCGGCGGCACGTTCAGCTCGGCCCGAGCGGCGCGGATCCCGCTCACCAGCCTGATCAGCCAGTCGATCTCCGGCCCCGCCTCCGGATCCAGAGCGCGCGCGTCCGGCATCGGCCATTTCGCCACGATCAGCGGATAGGGCCGCTCATTGGCGTTCCACAATTCCTCCGTGATGAACGGCATGAACGGGTGGAGCATGACCAGTATCTGGTCGAGCACCCAGGCGGCGACGGCCTTCGTCTCCTCGTCGATCTGCCCCTTGATAAGCTCCAGATACCAGTCGCAGAAGGTCGCCCAGACGAAATGGTAGAGGGCGTTCGCGCTTTCGTCGAAGCGCAGCTCGGCCAGGCTGAGGTCGAGCGCCTGCACCGTCTTCACCGTCTCCCCGACGATCCATCGGTTGACGGGAAGGCTCGCCTCGGGAGGCTCCAGCCCCTCGCTCGCGCCGATCCCGTTGGCCTGGCAGAAGCGGGCGGCGTTCCACAATTTGGTGGCGAAGTTGCGATTGCCCTCCACTCTCTTGTCGTCGAGCTTGATGTCGCGGCCCTGGGTTTCCATCGCCGCGAGGGTGAAGCGAAGGGCGTCGGCGCCGTAGCGGTCGATGAGGCCGAGCGGATCGACCGTATTGCCCTTCGACTTGGACATCTTCTGGCCCTTCGAATCGCGCACCAGGCCATGGAGGTAGAGCGTCTTCCAGGGCTTCTCGCCCAGGAAATGGAAGCCCTGCATCGCCATCCGGGCGTCCCAGAAGAAGATGATGTCGAAGCCCGAGATGAGGACGTCGGTGGGATAATGGCGTGCGAGCTCAGTGCCGGGCCTCGGCTTCCAAAGCCCCTCCCCTTCATCGGAAGGGTGAAACGTCGCCTCCTCCGGCCAGCCCAGGGTGGCGAACGGCCAAAGCGCGGAGGAGAACCAGGTGTCGAGCACGTCGGCGTCGCGGCGCAGGCGCACCCCCTCCCCCGCCGCGGCCTGCGCTTCGGCCTCGGTCTCCGCCACATGGACGTTGCCGAGTTCGTCGTACCAGGCGGGGATCTGGTGACCCCACCACAGCTGGCGCGAGACGCACCAGGGCTGGATGTTCTCCAGCCAGTTGAACCAGGTCTTCTCCCACGTCTTCGGGACCACCCGGATATCGCCCGAGCGCACCGCCTCGATGGCCGGAGCCGCGAGCGTCTTCGCGTCGACATACCATTGGTCGGTCAGCCAGGGCTCGATCACCACGCCCGACCGGTCGCCATAAGGCGTCTGGATCGTCCGGTCCTCGACCCGCTCGAGCAGGCCCTGCTCCTCCAGCGATGCCGCAATCCGCGCCCGCGCTTCGAAGCGGTCGAGGCCGATCAGCTCTTCGGGCACAAGCCCGTCGGCGGTCT
>DASVTA010000428.1:0-6478 GCA_036387815.1 Allosphingosinicella sp. | reverse complement strand
CCGGCCCTCACCGAGGGTCGAAAGGTGCGCGTGGAGATCGTTCGAGAACCCATAGCCGAGCCGGGCAAGCCCAAATATGCGAAGGGCCGGATCACGGAGGCGGAAGAGAAGGAAGGCCCGAGCCTGGCGGAGCGAATCGGTTCGCCGCGCCCGCTTGCGCGCATCGGCGCGGACCGCTTCCACGAGGCGGGCTGGCCGGAATTGATCGGCGAGGCCATCGATGGCGTGATCGATTTTCCGGGCGGCGAACTCCTGATGAGCCTCACCCCGGCGATGACCCTGTTCGACGTCGACGGCTTCCTGCCGCCGGTCGAGCTGGCGATCGCCGGCGCCGAGGCCGCCGCCGGGGCCATCCGCCGCCACGATATCGGAGGGTCGATCGGAATCGACCTGCCGACGCTTGCCTCGCGCGAGGACCGGCTGCGCGCGGCGGCGGCGCTCGACGCCGTCCTCCCCCAGCCCTTCGAGCGCACCGCGGTCAACGGCTTCGGCTTCCTCCAGGTGATCCGCCGCCGCGAGCGGCGCTCGTTGCCGGAGCTCGTGCAATGGGATCCGGCCGGAGCCGCCGCCCGCGACCTGCTCCGGACCGCGGAGCGCGGGCTCGGCGCCTGCGAGCTGGTCGCCTCGCCCGCCGTCGTCAGCAGGCTTCGCGATACCCCGGACTGGCTCGAAACCCTGGCGAAGCGGGTTGGAGGCCACGTCTCCTTGTGGGAAGAGCCGAGCTTCACCACATGGCGCAGCCATGTCCACTTCAAACCCTCGTAAAGGCGGCAAGGGCTGCCCCCTGTGCGGCAAGCCCGCGAGCGCCGACCACAAGCCGTTCTGCAGCCGCGGGTGCCGCGACCGCGACCTGCTGAACTGGCTCGGCGACTCCTATCGCGTCCCCGGCCCACCGGCGCTCGAAAACCCCGAAGGTGGGCTGGACAGCGAAGGCTGAGCCCCTCTATAGGCGCTCGTCTTCGGCTCCGCCGGAATGCCCAGGTAGCTCAGTTGGTAGAGCACGTGACTGAAAATCACGGTGTCGGCGGTTCAATTCCGTCCCTGGGCACCATTTCCCCCGCCTGCGCCCCCCGACCGTCATCCCGGACTTGATCCGGGATCCATGAACACGGACGGCTGGAATTTCGAACCGCCGTGTTCATGGATTCCGGCCTTCGCCGGAACGACGACGGCCAGCTACGGCCTTAAGGCGTAATTGCCGTGGCCGGCGATCGGACCTAGGGAACTATCCCCCGCTTTCGTTCATCTGATCTGCGTTGCAATTCAGCACCGTCGAGGGGAGGTCGTACGAGCCAGGCCCATCTCAACGCCGTCGGCACCGCCGTTCCGGAGCATGACGTCCACGAGGCCTTCATCGGCTGGGCGGAGGCGCGGCTCCAGGAGCCCAGGGCGCGCGCCCTGTTCGCCCGAATGGCGGCGCGGTCCGGCATAGAGCATCGCTGGTCCGTCCTGCCGCCGGCGCCCTACGGCAAGTCGCCGGTCGACCCGGGCGGCTTCTACCACGGGCCGCTGCCCACGACCGGCGCCCGCATGGACATCTACGCGCGTGCAGCCCCCAGGCTGGCGCTCGAAGCGATCGGAAAGCTGGGCGGCAGCGCGGCCCCGGACGGGATCACCCACCTGATCGTCGCGAGCTGCACCGGCTTCGTCGCCCCGGGCATAGACCAGATCATCGCCGGCGAGCTCGGCCTCGGCGGCCATGTCGAGCGGACCCTGGTGGGTTTCATGGGGTGCTACGCGGCGGTTTCGTCGCTTCGGCTCGCCCATCATATCGTCCGCTCCGAGCCGGAGGCCCGGGTGCTGGTGGTGACGGTCGAGCTTTCCAGCCTGCACCTCCAATATGATGAGGATGTCGAGCGGCTGCTCGCCGCCCTGCAGTTCGGCGACGGCGCCACCGCCTCCCTAGTCACCGCCGAGCCGAGCGGCTTCGCCCTATCGCGGCCCTTTGCCGCAACTCTTCCGGATTCGCAGCAGCTGATCCGCTGGCGGGTCGGCGACCACGGCTTCGTCATGGATCTGTCGGGCGAGGTTCCGGGCCGGATCGGAGAGGCGCTGCGGGACCGCGCAGTGAGGGAAGCGATGCTCGGCAACGAGGCTCCGGAGGCGTTCGACGCCTGGGCGGTGCACGCCGGCGGACGCTCGGTTCTCGATTCCGTGGAGCAGGGGCTGGGCCTGGCGCCGGAAGCGCTGGCCGAGTCGCGGGGGGTGCTCGCGCGCTTCGGGAACATGTCCTCGTCCACCTTGCCCTTCGTGCTCGAGCGGCTGCTTGCGGATCCCTCGCGCCGCCGCGGGATCGCACTCGCCTTCGGTCCCGGCCTGGCGGCGGAGGGCTTCCATTTCGAGCGGGCGGCGTGAGGTCGCTCCGGGAGCGGGTCCGCGAAGAAGAGCAGATGGACGATCCGTCGCTCGATCCTCTTGTCTATGACGAAGTGCTCGAGGGTCTCGGCCGGGTCAATCGATGGACCTTCGCCGCGCGGCCCACCCTCGCCTTCCTGGCGCGCTCGACCCGGGGCC
This sequence comes from Allosphingosinicella sp., assembly GCA_036387815.1. Lineage (GTDB taxonomy): Bacteria > Pseudomonadota > Alphaproteobacteria > Sphingomonadales > Sphingomonadaceae > Allosphingosinicella. Next base: position 3,964 of record DASVTA010000428.1, on the reverse strand, counting down.
TCGACGGCTTCAGCCTGCTCGACGTCGGCTCCGGCGAAGGCGGCATGCTCAGGCTGATCGCGAGATGGGCCCGCAAACGGGGGCTGGCGGCTCGGCTCACCGGCGTGGACCTCAATCCGAAGAGCGAGAAGGTGGCTCGGGCGATGACTGACCCCGACCTGCCCATCGCCTACCGGACGGGCGACTATCGCGAGCTCGGCCCGTTCGACTTCGTCGTCAGCAGCCTCGTCGCCCATCACATGACGGACGGCCAGTTGCACGGCTTCCTTCGCTGGATGGAGGCGAATGCGGCCCTCGGCTGGTTCGTCAACGACCTCCACCGGCACCGCTTCGCTTATTCCGGCTATCCGCTGCTCGCCGCCTTGCTCCGGGTCCACCCGATCGTCCGCCAGGACGGGCAGCTCTCGATCGCCCGCGCCTTCCGTGCCGCGGAATGGCGCTCGGTCCTCGCCGATGCCGGAGTCGCGCGAGGCGTCCGGGTCCGCCGCTATTTCCCGTTCCGGCTATGCGTCGAACGGCTGCGCTGATCGTCGGCGGCGGGCCCGCCGGCTCGGCCGCCGCCATCGCCCTTGCCCAGGCGGGGGTGATGGCGGAGCTGGTCGAGCGGACGCAAGGCCCCCACGACACGGTGTGCGGCGGCTTCATGGGCTGGGATTCGCTGGCGGCGCTCGATCGGCTCGGCCTCGATGTCCGAAGGCTCGGAGCCCGGCCGATCCGGCGGCTTCGGTTGATCTCGGCGAGAAGCACCGTCGAGGTGGCGCTGCCGCGGCTTGCCGCCGGTCTTTCCCGCCGAACGCTGGACGAGGCCCTGCTCGCGGCCGCGCAGGCGTCGGGAGCCTCCGTCCGGCGGGGGCGGAAGGTGCGGTCGGCGGATCTCGCCGGGCGCCGGATCCGGCTCGACGACGACGAGGAGGTGGCCGGCGAGGCTCTCGTCCTCGCCACCGGCAAGCACGAGCTTCGCGGCGCCGCCCGCCCCGTCGACATATCGACTCGTCCGCTCGGGCTGAAGACGTCGCTGGCGCTGGGCCGCGCCATGGCGAACGCGCTCGAGGGGATGATCGAGCTTCACCTTTACGACGGCGGCTATGCCGGTCTGCTGCTCCAGGAAGACGGCAGCGTGAACCTGTGCCTCTCGGCCTCGCGCGACCGGTTGAAGGAGGCGGGGGGGATCGAGCCGCTGGTGGCCCGGATCGCCGAGGAGCTTCCCGCTTTCGCCGAGCGCCTGGGTGGGGGCGAGGCTTCGGGTTGGAGCGCGGTGTCCGGCGTGCCTTATGGCTGGCGCGCCGCCGAAACCGTCGAAGGCGTCTATCGGGTCGGCGATCAGGCCGCCGTCATCGCCTCGCTGGCCGGGGACGGCATCGCCATCGCGCTCGAGAGCGGGATCGCCGCGGCCCGAGCCATCGCGGCCGGCCAGCCGGCGGCCGACTTCCAGCGGGACTGGGCGCGGCGGGCGCGCCAGCCGGTGGGGCTGGCCGAGGTGCTTCGGCGCTCCGCCGAGAATCCGAAGGCGCGTCAGGCGATGATGGGGCTACTAGGCTGGTTCCCCGCGCTCGCGCCGCTGGCGGCGAGACTGACGCGGATCGGGTGATATCTGCCTCCCCATGCAACGCATGGGGAGGGGGACCACCGAAGGTGGTGGAGGGGTAATCAGCGCAGACCTCGTCAGGTCACCCCTCCACCACCCTTCGGGTGGTCCCCCTCCCCATCGCAAGGCGACGGGGAGGCAAATCAATATTGCTTCTTGTACCGGACGTTGACGTTGTTGCCGCCGCCGGAGGTTCCGACCTGCGAGAGGACGCTCAGCGCCTTGGAGAGGGCGATCTCGATCTGGGTCGCGGTGAAGCCGCGGGCGTCGGTGATGATCTCCAGGTAGATGTCGTCGGAGACGTAGAAGCCCGCCGCGATCGCCGTGCCGCGTCCGGTCGTGTCGTCGGCGCCGAGGCTCCGGAGCCGGTCGAAGCCGCCCGCCGAGCGGAGCTTGCCGAGCGGGTTGAGGCCGCCGCCGCCGCCGCGAAGCGCGTTCAGGGAGGAGGCGAGCTGGACCGCCTGGATCGCCGAAATCTCGCTGACCGAGCCGCCGAACAGGATCCGGGCCATGATCTCGTCCTGCGGGAGCGCGGGCGACGAGGTGAATGCGATCTGCGGGTTGGTGGCGCTGCCCGAGACGTTGATGTTGACGGTCACGTCCTTGACGTCCGCGCTCGCGACCAGGTCGATGCGCGGATTGGGCGGGCGGGCGCCGGTGAAGGCGATATGGCCGCGGGTGACGTCGAAGCGCTGGCCCGAGAAGCTGAAGGTGCCGCGGATCACGTCCGCTTCGCCCAGGATCGAGGGAGTCGCCGTCGTGCCCTGGACCCGGAGATCGGCGCTCCACTCGGATTCGAGGCCCATTCCGGCGATGAACAGCCGGTTGTCGGCGCGCAGGCGAAGATCGAGCTTCCAGATGCTCGGAGCCGCGTCGGCCTGCTGGGTGGCGGCGTTGACGCTCGGAAGCGGATCGCCCTTGCGCCGGACCCCGGCGAGCTCGACCACCTGGGCCGCGCCCTGGCGGATGATCTGGTAGCGCACCTCGGGCAGGGTCAGGTCGCCCGCGATCAGGGCCCCGTTGGCGCGGCTGTTGGTGATCGCGAGATCGCCGGTCAGGGTCGCGCCGAGATTGTCGCTTCGGGCGAGCTGAGCGTCGGCGAGCTTCAGCCGGATGTCCATCGGATAGCCCGCGGCGGCCGCGAAGCCGACCGTTCCGGTGCCGGCGATCGTCCCGCGGCCAGCCCGGCCCGAAAGCTGCTCGATCTGCAGCTCCGAGCTCGTGAACCGCCCCCGAAGCGCGAGCTGGCGGATCCGGGTGCCGTAGGTTTCGTGGACGAAGGTCAGATTGTTGGCGCGGATGATTCCGGTGAGCTGGGGCGCCTGCACCCGGCCGGAGAAATCGGCGGCCACTCCGACAGGGCCGGAAAGCTGCATGTCGGTGATCCCGCTCAGCGACCAGAGGACCTCCGCGGGGCCGTTGTAGCGGATTCCGCCGGCGAGCGGCGCGGCGAGCAGCCGGGTCGTCCAGGTTCCGGCGCCCGGGCCGACCGGCTGGAGGCGCAGCTGGGCCCGGCCGATGACGTTGGCGCCGCGGCGGATCACGGCGGCGAGGTTGCCGCCCTCGGGCCGCAGCTGGCCGGCCAGGGCAAGGTCGACCGCCGGTGAGCGCACGGCGATCCCGGTGCGGGTGAAGCCGGAGATGGTGAGCCGGGCGTCGGCGCGCGGGAAGGTGTCGCCGCCGACCTGGGCGAAGTCGATGCTTCCGCTGGCCCGGCCGGCGACGCCCATCGCGGGCGAGAAGAGGTTGAGGATCGATATGTCGAAATCGTTGAGCCGCGACTGGACCACCATGCCGCCGGCGCCGTACCGGCCCGCGAGCTGGACGTTGCCCTGCGGGAGGACGAGCTCGGCGGGCGCGAGTTGCCAGCCGCCGGCGACCTTCGAGATCTGCGCCGGGCGGGCGAGGCGGAAGGGGATGTTCCTCACCTGGCCCTGGGCGGCGGCGCGGATGAGGTTGGGCGAGAGGGCGGCGTTGGCCGCCACCCGGAAGGGCATTCCGCTCGTCCCCTCGGCGAAGACCTGGGCGAGGCCGTTGCCGCCCCGGTAATCGACCTTGGCCCGGCCCCGGGCGAGGAAGAAGTTGTTGGCCCGGACGCCGGCGAACTGGGCGTCGCCGACGATGTGCGGGGCGTCAGGATAAAGGATGACGCTCGCCTGGACGATGCCGCGCTGGATCTGGATCGGGTTGGCGCCGGGGATCTGCGCCCCGTTGGCGGTCGCGCTGACGTCCGCCCGCTGGTAGCGGCCGACGGCGCCGAGCTGGATCGTGCCCTCGAGCCCCTGGCCGGCCATCGCCAGAGTCCCGATGAACGGCCCGGCCGCGCTTTGCGTGACCCGGCCCGTGAAGGTCATCCCGGCGAAGACGAGCCGCCGGATG
>DASVTA010000427.1:0-2212 GCA_036387815.1 Allosphingosinicella sp. | reverse complement strand
CGATTACACGGCGCTTCGGGTCTCCGACACCGGCACCGGGATCCCGCCGCACCTCCTGCCCAAGATCTTCGAGCCCTTCTTCACCACCAAGGAAGTGGGGAAGGGGACGGGCCTAGGACTCTCGACCGTCTACGGGATCGTCAAGCAGTCGGGCGGCTTCATCTTCGCGGAAAGCGAGCCCGGCAAGGGGACGAGCTTCGTCATCTACCTTCCCGTTCACCGCGCCGAGGCGGCGGCGAAGCCCGGGCGCAAGCCGCGCGAGCCCGCCGGCGAGCTGTGGGGCACGGGCACCATCCTTCTCGTGGAGGACGAGGCCACCGTCCGGGCGGTCGCGGAACGGGCGCTCACCCGCCACGGCTATACCGTCCTCCTCGCCGAGAACGGCGAGGCGGCGATCGAGATACTGGACCGGGAGAAACGGGTCGACCTTATGATCTCGGACGTCGTCATGCCGACCATGGACGGCCCGACCACGGCCCGCGAGGCGCGGATCCGTCAGCCGGACCTGCCGATCCTCTTCATCTCGGGCTATGCCGAAGAGCAATTGCGCCAGTCGATCGACCTCGATCGGGTCGCTTTCCTGGCCAAGCCCTTCTCCGTCCAGAAGCTGGCCGAGGCGACCAGGGACGCGCTCGCGATGAAGTGACGTGGGAAGATTTACCGTCATCCCGGCGAAAGCCGGGACCTTGTGACAAGTCGTCGCGGCGGGCCTTGCCGAGATCCCGGCTTCCACCGGGATGACGGGCTCTTCGAACCCGTCAAAAAACTTGTTTCGCAAACGATAGTTACACCTTAAGCGAGCCTTCGTGACCGCACGCTCCATCCTGATCGTCGAAGACGAGCCGCTGATCGCGATGATGCTCGAGGATTTCCTCGATTCCCTCGGCCACACGGTGGCCGGCTCCTGCGACACGGTCGCCGATGCTCTGGACCGGGTCGGGCAGGGCGGGTTCGACGTCGCCATCATCGACGTCAACCTGAACGGCGAGCAGGTCTGGCCCGTCGCCGATCGTCTCGCCGCCCAGGGCGTTCCCTACATCCTCGCCACCGGCGGCCATATCGAGCCGCCGCCCGCGCAGCATGCCGGGGTGCCGGTGCTCTCGAAGCCGTTCACGCTCGACGCGATCGAGCCGGCGCTGACGGAGGCGTGTGGGGGGTAAGAGGGTCCATGTGGAAGCTCCTCCTGATCCCGGTCTTTCTCTACCTCTTCGTCCTCCTTCTGGTCTTTGCGTTCCAGGCCCGCCTCCTTTTCCCCGCCGGCGCCGTCGGCGGCGCGGGGCCGCTTCCGCCGCGTGCGGAGCGCCTCAGCTTTGACAGCCCCGACGGTGAGCGCCTCCACGGAATTCATATCAAGCCCGTCGGCCCTCCCTCCGGCACCCTTATCCTCGCCTTCGGCGGCAATGCGTGGAATGCCGAGGACGCCGCCGCCTATCTGCACGGCATCCTGCCGGAAGCCGACGTGGTCGCGTTCCACTATCGCGGCTACCGGCCCTCGACAGGCGCGCCGAGCGCGGCCGCGCTCCTGGAAGACGCCCCTCTCGCCTTCGATCTGGCCGTGCGCCGCCTCCGCCCCGCCCGGACCGTCGCGGCCGGATTCAGCATCGGCAGCGGAGTGGCCGCGAGCCTGGCCCAGCGGCGCCCCGTCGACGGCCTCATCCTGGTGACTCCGTTCGATTCGATGAAGAAAGTGGCCGCGGGCCATTATCCCTGGCTGCCGGTGCGCTGGCTGTTCCGGCACGAGATGAATCCGGCCGAGTGGCTGCGCGGCTCGCAGGTGCCGACGGCGATCATCGCCGGCGAGCGCGACACCCTGATCCCGCCTCCGCGCACAGAGGGGCTTCGCCGCTCCGCCGGCCGCCTCGTCTACGACAGGACCGTTCCGGGTGCGGGTCACAACGACATTTACGACCGTCCCGAGTTCCGGGCGGCGATGCGCGAGGCGCTCGGGCGGGTAAGCGGGTAGGATGCCGCGCCGTCATTGCGAGGAGCGAAGCGACGAAGCAAGCCATCCAGCCTCCGAGGCTGCACTGGATTGCTTCGCTTCGCTCGCAATGACGAACTCTAGCCCATTGTCAGGGCGTCGATCGCGCCCTGAAGGATGTAGGCGGCCGCCATCTTGTCGATAAGCTCGGCGCGGCGGGCGCGGCTGGCGTCGGCGTCGAGCAGGGTGCGAGTCACCGCCTGCGTCGACCAGCGTTCGTCCCAGAGCAGG
>DASVTA010000426.1:0-3970 GCA_036387815.1 Allosphingosinicella sp. | reverse complement strand
TCGGCGTTGAACAGCTGGCCCTGGGGCAGGTTCCTGGAGCCGGGGATGTGACCGGAAGCCATTCCGGCGCGGGGCTCCGCCTCGGCGCCGGCGAAGCGTCCGGCGCCGCGGGCGTCTACGATCTCGTGGCTGCCGCCGCCGAGCAGGCCGGTGACGAAGGCCTTGTCGGCCACCGCGCCCGAATCCAGGCTGGGGCTGAAGTGGCCGTGGCGGATCTGCGGCCGCCCGCTCTCCAGCGGCCGTCCCTCCGCCTTCCACTTCCCAAGCCCGCCGTCGAGGATCGCGACATAATGGGCCCCGAAGCTCTTCAGCATCCACCAGGCGCGGGCGGCGCTGTGCAGCGGGCTGTTGTCGTAGACGACGAAGCGCTGGCCGTCGCGAAGACCCAGAGAGGCCATGCGGCTCGCGAATTTCGGCTCGGGCGGGACCATGTGGGGAACGGGGTTCGAGCTGTCGGAGACCTCCTCCAGATCGAGGAAGACCGCGCCGGGAATGTGCTCCGCCTCATATTCGGCGCGAGCGTCCCTGGGCTCGCCGGGCAGGAACAAGGTGGCGTCGATCACCCTCAGGTCGCTCGCGCCGAGCTCGGCTTCGAGCCATTCGGTCGTGACAAGGCTTTCCATCGCCCCTCCTAACGCCGGATGACGCCAAGCCGCTCCAGCACGGCGAGATAGGCGGTGACCTCCTCGACCGGAACCGGTCCGACCGTGGCGGCGAGCTCGTCGCGAATCTGCCCGATGCTGCGCTTGCCGTCGACGAGGTTGAGCGCCTCGTAGCCGTAGCTCGGGCCTTCGAAAGCCGGCTCGCGGGAGAGCAGCGCCGGCCTCTCCAGACGGGCCTTCTTCAGCTGATCGTCGAGCCAGCTGTAGCCGAAGCCGTTCATCGGACCTTTGGGCCTGTCGGCGCGGCGATAGACGATCCCGCCGGCTTCGGCCGGCACCGGTGCGGCCGCCTCGCCGGGGCCCGCCCCTTCCACCTGCAGGCCGAAGCGAGCGAGCGAATCCTCGAGGGCCACCTCATTCTCGGCATGGCGCGACCAGGCGGCGACGGCGTCCGCCTCCTCCAGGCCCGAGGCCCGGCGCATCAGATCCGCCCGGCGGAAATCGCCTTCCGCCATCTGGAGCCGCTCAAGGGCGCGCATGTCGCCTTGGTCCAGGTTGACGAGCGCCCAGGCCGATGCCGCGGCGATGAACATCGCGCGCTTCATCTTGGTCGAATCGAGATTGCCCGGCACGTCCTTGTTGGTGTGGATATAGATGTCCGGCCAGTCGGACAGGTAAATAACCGGGATTCGCCAGCTTCCCTCCGACCAGACTTGATGGTCCGAGCCTTCGGAGAAGCCGCCGATCCTGGCGCGGAGCGGGTTTCGCGTGCCTTCCGGGTCGAGCAACGGAAAGTCGGCCTCGCCTCTGTTCGCATGAAGCAGCGACTGGGCGTCCGCCCAGCGGGCGATGGCGAAGCCGACGCCCGAGACGAAGCTGGTAAGGCTGGGCGGAGAGCCTTCGACGCCGAGCGTCCCCTTGGTCACCTCGGTATTTCCGCCGATCATGTCGAGGTGGATCGTCGCCAGCGTGCGGCGGGCATATTCCCGCCGGGCGTTGAGCAATGCGATCGTGCACTCGATCTCGCACGGCCAGATGAAGCGCAACGTCCGCTGCGGCTGCGGCAGCCGTCCCTCGGCGACCAGCCGCTGGAAGGTGCGGGCGATCTCCAGGATCCCCGAACAGCCGCTGGCATTGTCGTTGGCGCCCGGGGAGGGATGGTCGAGGTGACAGGAGAAGAGGATCTCCTTCGTCCGGTCCTTGCCGGGGATGACCGCCGTCGGGATCAGGTAGGCGCCCGGAGTGCGGCCCGCCTTGACCTGCGCCCTCAGCCGGACCGTCTCTCCCTTCGCCAGCCGCGACTGCCAGGCGCGGGCCCGGGCCGGAGAGACCATGAAGGCGAAGGCGGGATCCTCCCAGGTGCTGAGATGCCCCCAGCGGATCAGGCTTTCATCCTCTCCCCACCAGGCCGACCGCTGGTTCTGCGCCCAGGAGACGATTCCGGCCGCGCCGCGGTCCGTGACTCCCAGCTTCGCCGCCGCCTCCGGCTGCCCCGAGACGAGGATGAGCTTCCCGCGCACGTCCTTGCCGGCATAGTCCGAAGCCGATGCGCCCGTCCCGACGTCGACCAGCTCCGCCTCGGCGCGCCCGCTGACGCTGTCCTGAGCGAGCGTGATCGGCTGGTCCGCCCAGGAGGCGACCCGCTCGCCGTCGCGCCATCGCCCGCCTTCCTGCCTCTGCTCCCAAAGCTCGGCGAAGCTGGCGTTCCACGCCGGGCGCGAGCGCTGCGTTCCGTAGAATATCTTCCCGTCCGCCGGCAGGGAGAGGATCTCGACCTCCTTCAGGCCGTATTCGCGCAGGCGGTCGCGGATCAGCTCCGCCGCGGCGCGATAGCCTTCCGAACCGCGCATTCGGTGATGGAGCGAGAGGGCCTGGACCGTCCGCTTCGCCGAAGCGCCGGAGATCTCGGAGGCGAGTGCCTCGGTTTCCGCCTCGGTCAGGAGCGGGGCGGCTTTCTGCGCCGCGGCAGGAGCGGCGAGCAGAAGGAGAAGCGCCGCGAGAGCGTTCCAAACCCCTCGCCCGCCTTTCGCGGGAGAGGAGGCACCCAAGCGAAGCTTGGGAGGTGAGGGTCTGTAGCACCGACTCAGCAAGACCCTCACCTCCCACCGCTTCGCGAGGCCCTCCTCTCCCGCGGAAAGCGGGAGAGGGGTTGGTGCGGCCCCGACAAGCCTCACTTCGCGAACCGCCGGAAGAAGCTCTGCCCGCCCCAGGTGGGCCGTTCGGGCGCGTTCGCCACCTGCATCGCCAGCTCGCCGACGAAATCGTGAAGCCGGATCGCGTCTTCCCGCGCTACCGGCTGCGAAAGATCGTCCGAGGGCGCGTGATAGCGGGTCGAGCGCCATTGCCGCTCCACCTCGGCTTCGGGATCCTTGGCCCCGAAGCCGAACTTGAAGGCCAGCGCCGGCACGCCTTCGCGGATGAAGCTGTACTGGTCGGAGCGCACGAAGCTGTTCCGGTCCGGGAAGGGATCGGGCACCAGCGGCAGCCCCATCGACGTCCCGACGGCGGCGGCCGCCGCGCCGAGGCTGCTTTCCTCCGCGCCGAGCGCGATCACGCTCTTCAGCGGGAAGATCGGAAGCGCCATGTCGAAGTTCATGTTGGCCACGATCGAAGGCTTCGCCACCGTCGGCCGAAGCGCGAAATAGCGCGATCCCAGCAGTCCCTTCTCCTCGGCGGTGACGAAGACGAACAGCATGGACCGCTTCGGCTTCAGACGCCGCGCCTTGTAGCTTCGCGCGATGTCGAGGAGGCCGGCGACTCCCGCGGCATTGTCCATCGCGCCGTTGTAGAGGCCGTCGCCGTTGATCGGGGCGCTAATGCCGAGATGGTCGAGATGGGCGGAGAAGACGACATGCTCCGCCTTCAGGCGGGGATCGCTTCCGGGCAGCCGGGCGACAACGTTCGACGAGGTGACTGGGCGATGCCGCATCGCCACGCTCGCGCGCAGCGATTGTTTCATCTCGAAGCGGGGCAGCGGCTTCGAGGCGTCGGCGAGCGCGGAAATTTCCGCGAAGGTGCGGCCCGAGCCGGTGAAGAGCTTCTCGGTCGATCCGGTGTTGAAGCTGGCGTTGAAGAACTCGGTCTTGACGTCGCGAAGCGCGGCATCGGCGAAATACATGCCCGACTGGCCCGCCTGCGCCATCGCGCGCGACCAGGGCACTTCCACGGCCTTGGCCGTCGTCAGCGAGAGCAGGCCGGCGGCGCCGCGCTCCGAAAGCAGCCGGGCCCGGTCGCGCCGAGCGTGCGCCTTGAGCGCTCCGGAGACGTCGGCGGGGCCGCCGCTGACGACCACCGCGATCTTGCCCTTGAGGTCGATTCCGGCGAAATCGTCGTGGCCGGCTTCGGGCATGTGAAGCCCGTAGCCGATG
>DASVTA010000425.1:0-12491 GCA_036387815.1 Allosphingosinicella sp. | reverse complement strand
GCCGCCGCGCTTCGTCGGCGTCAGCGCGTACAGCTTGCCCGAAACGTCGTCGAGCGCCTTGACCCACAGGACGTTGTCGGAGGCGCTGACCTCCTCGATCGCCTGCTTCGCGGTCGGGGCCATCACCAGCCGCGGCTCGGCTCTGCCGCGGGCGAGGATTTCGCGGAGCGACAGCGAAACGAGCGTCCCGGCGCGGAAGGCGCCCATCGGGCTTTGCAGCTTGGCGATCAGCTGGTCGCCGATCACGTCCTCGAGCTCGGCGTCGGCGGGCAGAGGCACCGGGATGAGGCCGCCCGACGGGGTCAGCAAGTGGCGCTCGTTGGTCCAGAAGGTCTTGCCGCGGTCGACGAACACCCAGCGCCGGGTCGAGCTCTGGATCGCAATCGGATCCACAGAAACGTCGCCCGCTTCGCCCGTGAACAAGGTGCGGGCCGAGGCGAGCGGCGTTCCGCGCTTCCACATCTTGAGTATCCGCGGATAGCCGGACTTGGTCAGGCTGCCTTCTCCATAATCGGTGCCGACGATCAGGGTGTCGGAATCGGCCCAGGCCACGCTGCTCTTGGCCTCGGGAATCGAGAACCCGCCTTCGACGAAGCGGCCGGTGCCAAGATCGAACTCGCGCACGACGTCGGCGTCGGTTCCTCCCGGGCTGAGCGAGACGAGGCAGCGGCGATATTCGGGGGCGAGGCAATTGGCGCCGTGCCAGACCCAGCTCTTGCCCTCCGCCTTGCCGAGCGCGTCGACGTCGATCACCGTCTTCCACTGCGGCTTGCCGGTCCGATAGGCGGCCAGGGGCGAGATCCGCCACAATCCGCGCGGATTATTCGCGTCGCGCCAGAGATTGGCGACCCTGTCGCCGAGCAGCTGGTCCGGAGCGGCGATCTGCTCCTTGTCGTCGAGGATGGCGAGAGCGCGCGTGCGATAGCTTTCGAACTTCGGATCCCGCGTGAGCAGGGCTTCGGTGGCCGCGTTCCACGCCTTCACCTGGTCCAGCGCGCGCTTGCCCTCCACCTCCTCGAGCCAGAGATAGGGATCGTCGCTCGCGGCGGGCGCGGCCGCGGCGAGGAGGAGCAGGGACGCGGCGGGGAGGAGGAAGCGGTTCAAGGGCGGTCTCCGGATCGGGTCGACGGACGGCCTAGCGATAACGCGCGCGCCATTCCAGCGGGACCAACGTAAGAATTCCTCCCCGAGCTTGCCTCGGGGAGGGGGACCAGGCGAAGCCTGGTGGAGGGGCAGTTCTGACTCGGTATTACCCCTCCACCATGCTTCGCATGGCCCCCTCCCCCATCGCTTCGCGATGGGGGAGGCAAAGCGGGCTCAGTCCCCCGAGATCACCGGCCGTCCGACATCCCCCTGCCCCACCGTCCGCCCGGCCATCTCCAGCATCCGGTCGAGCGACTTCTTCGCGGCGAGGCGTAGATCCTCGTCCATCTCGATCCGCGGCTCGAGGTCGCGAAGCGCGACGTAGAGCTTCTCCATCGTGTTGAGCGCCATGTAAGGGCACATGTTGCAGTTGCAGTTGCCGTCCGCGCCGGGGGCGCCGATGAACTTCTTGTGCGGCGCCGCTTTCTCCATCTGGTGCATGATGTGAGGCTCGGTGGCGACGATCATCACTTCCGACGGCGACGACAAGGCATAGTCCAGGATCGCCTTGGTCGATCCGACCAGATCGGCATGATCGAGGATGTGCGGCGGGCATTCCGGATGGGCGAGCACGGGCGCCCCGGGATGCTGCGCCTTGAGCTTCAGTAGCTCGGTCTCGGAGAAAGCCTCGTGAACGATGCACACGCCCGGCCACAGAAGCATGTCGCGCCCGGTCTTGCGGGCGAGATAGCCGCCGAGGTTCTTGTCCGGGCCGAAGATGATCTTCTGCTCCTTCGGGATCTGCGAGAGGATGATCTCCGCCGACGAGCTGGTGACGATGATGTCCGAGAGGGCCTTCACCGCCGCAGAGCAGTTTATGTAGGTCAGCGCGATATGGTCCGGATGGGCCTCCCGGAACGCCTTGAACTGGTCGGGCGGGCAGCTGTCCTCGAGGCTGCAGCCGGCGTTCATGTCGGGCAGGATCACGATCTTCTCGGGCGAGAGGATCTTCGCCGTCTCGGCCATGAAGCGAACGCCGCAAAAGGCGATGACGTCCGCGTCCGTCGACGCCGCCTTGCGCGACAGATCGAGGCTGTCGCCCACGAAATCGGCGAGGTCCTGGATCCTGGGATCCTGGTAATAATGGGCGAGGATGACGGCATTGCGCTCCTTGCGCAGCCGGTCGATCTCAGCGGCGAGGTCGAGCCCGCGAAGGCTGATGTTGGGTGCGTTCATGCTGCCACTCCTGCGGTGACGAGTCCTTGAACTGCGTCCCCGATTTGCCGGTTTAGCTTAGAATGTCATGCCCCGATCGCGGTCCTGAAAGGGGCGGAATGGATGGGTCGGAGATAGGGTGGAAAAGGCGGTTCTTCAACCTTGCCCGTCATCCCGGCGGAAGCCGGGACCTCGGGGAGACGCGCCGAGACTTCTCGTCCTGAGATCCCCGCTTTCGCCGGGATGACCGGGGGCGAGGCTAGGCTTTCGTCGGGATGGCGGCGGCCCGGCCCTTGCGGGCCTCAGCGCTCCGCCTGGCGGTCGCGGAGCCTTGCCTCGAGCGGGCGGGGGCGGTCGAGGAAGGACGCCTCCTCCTTCCCGGACGGATCGACGAAGCGGACCGCGACGCTCGCTTCGATCCCGGCCGCGCGAAGCGGGAGGGCGAAGGCCCGGGCCACGTCGCGCATCGCCGCGCCGCGGGCGATCTGCATCGGGCGCGGCTCGCGGGCCTGGCGCATGAGCTCGTCCTGCGCCGCCTGTCGGTTGGCCGTGTCGAGGCTCTTCTCCGAACCGGCCAGCGCCATGACCAGGCCGCCTTCGGAGCTTTCCTGCACCTGGTTGAGGTCGATCTCCGGGCCGGACAGCTCGAGCGGCGGCAAGGTCACCGACAGGGTCCGGCTCGCCTCGTCCCACATGAGGCTCGAGCGGCGCAGCCGGGCGAGGTCGACTCCATAGCGGACGATCCCCGGCATGATCAGGGTCTTGCGCGCCGTCAGGCCGAGATGGGTTTCGCTCGCGCTCGCCACCGACACGAATCGGGCGCTGAACGGCACCACCCGGCCGGAATCGCGCACCGAAAGCAGGGCCGCCGTGGCGACCGCTTCGGCATCGGGCTTCGCCGCCGCCGGGGTGGGGCGAAAGGCCCAGCCGAGCGCGAAGCCCAGCAGCAGCAGGCCGAGCGCGCCCAGCAGGAGCTGAAGCTTCAGGCGGCGAGCGTCCATGTCTCCCCCTCCGCCCGCACCAGGGCGCGCCGCTCGAGGTCGATGAGATGGGCCAGAACGGATCGACCCGCCGCCGGAAAGAGCCGAGGATCGATGTCCCGATACATCGCCTCGACCATGGCGGCGATCCGCCCTTCGCCGAGCTCCAGCTGCCCGAGTATCTGGCGCTCACGCATCCGACGGTGTCCGATCAGGCGGCCGACATGAGCGTGCGGCGCCTCGATCGCCGGACCGTGGGCGGGATAATAGATGAGGTCGTCGCGCAGCAGCAGCCGGTCGAGACTGGCCATGTAATCGGCCATGTCGCCGTCGGGCGGAGCGACCACGGTCGTCGACCAGCCCATCACATGATCGCCGGTGAACAAGGCCCGCGCTTCGGCCAAAGCGAGGCACAGGTGGTTGGACGTATGCCCCGCAGTCGCCACCGCCTCCAGAGTCCAGCCGTCCCCGGCGAGCCTTTCCCCGTCGCCGAGGATTCGGTCCGGGCGGTAATCGCCATCGAAGGATTCGTCCGAACGGGGACCGCCGTCTTCGAGGCTCAAAGGCGCGCAGCCGACGATCGGGGCGCCCGTGGCCGCCTGGAGCGGCCGGCTCGCGGGGCTGTGGTCGCGGTGGGTGTGGGTGCAGACGATCGCGGCGACTCGCTCGCCCGTCAGCGCCGCGACCAGCGCCTCGACATGCTCGGGCAGCGCGGGACCTGGATCGATCACCGCGACGTCGCCTGTGCCCACGATATAGGTCTGGGTGCCGGTATGCGTGAAAGGCGAAGGGTTGCGCGCGAGGATCCGGCGAATCCGGCCGCCGAGCCGCTCAACCCTGCCGGTCACGTCCATCGTGCGGATGTGGCATTGCTGGCCTGTAAAACCAAGGACGTCGTCATCGGACCGTCGCTGTCATCCCGGCGAAAGCCGGGACCTCGGGGAGACCCGCCGAGACTCCTTGTCCTGAGGTCCCGGCTTTCGCCGGGAGGACGGAACAGAACGAGCGGATGCAGGAAAGGAGAAAGGGCGGAGGTTGAGGCCCTCAGCCCTTTCCCCGAGTCGCGCTTGCCCGTCAGCGGGCGCTGCGGGCCCGGTCGATCGCCGAGCGAAGCGCAGTCTCGATCCGCGCCTTCTGCTCGTCGGTGAAATGGTCCTCGCGCTGGATGCGCGCCAGGGCGTCCTCGAGATGCTTGGCGTCTCCGGCGGCGAACTCGCCCTTCCGGCAGATGATCACCTTGGTCTTGTCGTCGCCGTCGCCTCCCGCCTCGTCGACGATCTTCTCGCCGCCGTCGCAATCGGCCAGCCGGCCGGGAAGGCCGTGCATCTCGAACCGGCGGATGCGGTCGGCGCCGGCATGGTGCTCGCCCGCCTTGCCGTCATGGATGATGACGAACCGCTCCACCTTCTTGCCTTCGCCTTCGCCCTCGGGATGGGGATGGGCGGAGGCGGCGCCTCCAATGCCGGCAAGGAGGAGCGCCGCGGCGGCGAGGCCGAGCTTCGGGTCGAGGTTCATCGAATCATTCTCCCTTTTCGAGCGTCTGGATGTTGATGTCGAAGGCGGTGCCGCTGCCGCCGCCGCCGGCCGGACTATCGGCGCGGCGGAGCCGGACCTTGACCTTGCGCCCCGCCGCGGCGGCCTCGACCACGGCGCGCTGGATCTCGGCGGCCTGCTCCTCGCTCAGTGGGTGGGCGACGGTCAGGACGTGCGTTTCGGAATGGCGGGCGATCACGCGATATATGGGGCGCTCCCCGGCGGGGCCGTGCTCGGTCCGCGGCTCGGGAAGGGCGAAGGCGAAGGTTCGGGAGCCCGGGAACGCAGCCGCCCGCGGAGCCGCCGGCGACTTGGGAAGCCGGCGCAGGATCGTCGCCATCGACGTGAGCGTGGACGCGCTGACGGCGGGCGCCTGCGCCGACGCGAAGCTCATCGGCTCGGTCCTCAGCCGCGCGGGAGCCCGGACGCGAGGGGCCCGGGCCGCCCGGGTCGCGGGCCGGCGAACCGCCGGAGCCGGTTCGGCGGCGGCGGCCACTCTGACCGGCGGCCGCGGGGCCGCGGCGACCGGGGATCCGGACGCATAGAGGCGGTCCGCTTCACCGGCGCCGCCGCCGCCGGGCCGCTCGGCGCCGCCGAGCGCGAAGCCGGCGGTGGCGAAGGCGGCGAGGGCGAGGACACCGCCGGCGGAGCGCAGCGGGCTCGAGCGGTGGGCGCGCATCATCCTGAGGCGGCGCTTCAGTTCGCCGGCGGGGTTGAGGGCGCAGGCGGCGATAAGGCCGGGCCGGCTCGCCGACTTGACCAGCGCGCGCGCATAGTCGCAGCGCTCGTCCAGCGAGGCGGTGCGGGCGACGGCGGCGTCGCAGGCCAGCTCCTGGTCGCTTCGGAAGGCCCGGAAGGCGAGCCACGCGACCGGATTGAACCAGAAGATGGCGAGGACCAGCATCGCCGCCAAATTCCACCAGATGTCGCCGCGGCGGTGGTGGACCAGCTCATGCTCGAGCGCCAGCCGGCGCTCGACCGGATTGTAGCGGCGCGAGAAATCGCCGGGCAGCACGATCCGCCGCTCGATCACTCCGAGCGCCAGCGGCCCCTCCACCGCATCGCTGATCCAGGTCCGGATCCCGCCGAACAACGGCGGCCGGGCCGGGCGCGAGGATTCCCGGATCCGCCCAAGGAAGGCGCGATATCCGAGCCATTGCAAGACGAGGAAGATGACCGCACCCCCGGCCCACATTGCGAGCATGAAGGGCACCCACTGCCCGGGTCCGGCCTCGGCCGGCAGGGGTGCGGCCATTTCCGCCGCCGTCGGGATGAAGGCGACGACGGTCGGAAGGCCGAGATCCGGCGCCAGCTGGGGCAGCGGCGGAAGGACGAGCCGAAGCGCGGGCACCGCCCACAGGGCATAGGCCCAGCCGGCGCCGAAGGTGCGGGCGACGGGGCCGCGAAGAAGCAGCACCATCGCCATGAGCAGGGTGACGGCGATCGCCGTCTCGATGAGCCAGGCGATCACGACTTGAGCGCCTTGAGGAGTTTCTCGATCTCGGCGATGTCGGCGGGGCTGAGCTTGTCGCGGGCGGCGAGCTGGGCGACCAGCGCCGGCACCCGGCCGCCGAACATCCGGTCGATCAGCCGGCCCGATTCCTCGGCGACATAATCCTCGCGGCGGATCGCGGGCCGGTAGAGATAGCGCCGGCCCTCCTCCTCGTGGGTGAGGACGCCCTTGGCGAGCAGGCGCGACAGCATCGTCTTGACGGTGGCGAGGCTCCAGCCCCGATCCTCCGGCACCCGCGCGGCGACGTCGGCGGCGGTCAGCGGCGCTTCGTCCCAAAGCACCTCCATCACCGCATATTCGCCTTCGGCGATTCTCTCCACGGCCTCACCCTCCCTGTCGATTACACATGTAATTCATATTTCGCCGCTGAACGGCGGATGAATGGCACGGCTCCGCAACGGCACCTGTCGGACGCTTTTACAATAAGCAAAAGCCGTTAAATCGCGTAAACCATCGGGAGGCGCGGAATTCCGCCATCGGGCCGGTTTGGCACGGCGCGTGTATCTCTGCCCGCGTCCACACGCTTCCACACGAACAGGGGCGGACGAGCGGTTTATCTGGTCCCGCCGTCCGCCCCTTTCCTTTTGACGGCGCCGTCGTCATCCCGGCGAAGGCCGGGATCTCGTGGAGACCCGCTGCCACTTCTCGTCCTGAGGTCCCGGCTTTCGCCGGGATGACGGGCTAGGCTCTAAGCAACGCCGCCGTCTCGGCGTCGGCGGGAAGGAAGGCTTCGACCGCGAGCTCGGACAAGGTGATGTCGACAGGCGTTCCGAACACCGTTGTCATGCTGAGGAAGGAGAGGAGGTGCGGACCCTGGCGCACCTTCAGAAGGATCGCGGCTCCGTTCGTCTCCTCCGGCTCGCAGGTTCCGCCCGGATAGGAGCGAAGCTCCTCAAGCAGGGCCGCGAGCACCGGATCGGCGCTGACGTCGACCTGCTCCTCGAGCCGGCGGAAGACGTAGGAACGCCATTGCGAGAGATTCTCGATCCGGGACGCAAGGCCTTCCGGGTGAAGGCTCAGGCGAAGCACGTTGAGCGGAGGCGCGAGCAGGTGCGCCGCGCAATCCTCGAGGAAAGGCGCAACGCCCGCATTGGCGGCAACCAGGTTCCAGTGAAGATCGATGGCGAGCGCCGGATAGGGCTCGTAGGCGGCGAGCACCTTGTCGACCGCCCGGCGAGCCGCGGCAAGCGCGGGATCGTCGAGGCTCCTCGCCGGAAGAGCCGGAGCGAAGCCGCCTGCGACGAGCAGGACGTTGCGCTCGCGCGGCGGGATCCGGAGACGCTCGGCGAGCCGGAGCAGCATGGCGCGGCTCGGCCTCGACCGGCCGGTCTCGATGAAGCTCAGGTGCCGGGCCGATATCTCCGCGTCCAGCGCGAGATCGAGCTGGCTGAGACGCCGGCGCGTGCGCCAGGTGCGAATCTGGGTGCCGACGAGGTCGGCGGGTCGAGCGGCCATGGCTTCAGCCTAATCCAGCCGCGGCGGGATTCCCATTACCTGGCGGGTAATCGACAGCATGACCCCGAAAGGCCGATCAGGATCGGACGGCGCTCCTTCAGGCGCCCTTCGAACGAAAGGAACGGACCCATGAACGACCCGAGCTTCCTTCGGCGCGTGCTTGCCCTCGACTGCGCCAGCTGCCTTGTGATCGGCCTGTCGCTCGCACTCGGAGCGGAGCCGCTTTCCGGACTTTTCGGCCTGGGCGAAAGGCTGCTGTTCGGCGCCGGCCTGCTGCTCCTGCCGCTCGCCGCCTTCATCGGCTGGCTGGCGTCCCGGCCGGCGCCGCCGAGCCCGCTCGTCTGGCTGGTCATCGCCGGCAACGCCGCCTGGACGGCCGAGAGCTTCCTCCTGATCGCGACGGAAGGCGCGCGGATCACGGCGCTCGGCACCGCCTTCGTGGCGGGGCAGGCGCTCGCGGTGCTCGGCGTGGCGCTGCTCGAATATGTCGGACTGCGCAGGATGCGGGCGGCAGTGGTGTGAAGAAGATCGTCCTTCGATACGGGCCTTCGCCAAGCTCAGTCCCTACTCAGGATGAGCGGTTTGGATACACCATTCGCTCATCCTGAGTAGCCGTTGAGCCTGGCGAAACGGCGTATCGAAGGACGCCCCTTAAGCCTTCGCCACCTGTTTCTCGTCGAGCAGCTGCTGGAGCTCGCCGGCCTCGTACATCTCCATCATGATGTCGGAGCCGCCGACGAACTCGCCCTTCACATAAAGCTGGGGAACGGTCGGCCAGTCGGAATATTCCTTCACCCCCTGGCGGATCTCCGGATCCTGGAGGACGTCGACGGTTTCGAAACCGACCCCGAGATGGTCGAGGATGGCGACGGCCCGGCTCGAAAAGCCGCATTGCGGAAAGAGCGCCGTGCCCTTCATGAACAGGACGACGTCGTTCTTGCTGACGATCTCGTCGATTCGGGCCTTGGTGTCGGACATTTTTACTGTTCCTCAGTCGGGGGTCGCGGTGGAGAGCTGGAGAGCGTGCAGGAGCCCGCCCATCCGGCCGCCGAGCGCTTCATAGACCCGCTGGTGCTGGCGGACCCGGGGCATTCCCCGGAAGCTCTCTGAGACGACCCGGGCGGCATAATGATCGCCGTCGCCGGCGAGATCGGTGATCTCCACCCGCGCATCGGGGATTCCGGCGCGGATCAGGGCCTCGATCTCGTCGGCGGCCATGGCCATCAGCCCTGCGACTCCATCAGCTGCCGGCGGGCCTCAACCGTCTTGTGGTCGAGCGCCTCGCGGATTCGCTTTTCGTCGCATTCGACCCCGGCGGAGGTGAGATCGCCGACCAGCTTGCGGATGACGTCCTCGTCGCCGGCTTCCTCGAAATCGGCGCGGACGACGTCGCTCGCATAGGCGTCGGACTCCGCCTGGCTGAGGCCCATCAATCCCGCCGCCCACTGGCCGAGCAGCTTGTTGCGGCGCGCCACGATCCGGAACTGCATGTCCTGGTCGCGCGCATATTTGGTCTCGAAGGCCCGTTCGCGGTCGTCGAAAGTGCTCATGAAGGCTCCTGCTCTGGTTGGGAGTCAGATAGGCGGGCCGACGGGTAGGTGCAACGCTCTCTGCCTCCCCATCGCCAGATGGGGAGGGGGACTACCGAAGGTGGTGGAGGGATGACCTCGCTCGGACGACGACGGTTCAAGCGACAGCCAGCCGAAATCTTTAGCCAGCTCACCCCTCCACCAGGCTTCCCCTGGTCCCCCTCCCCACGCTTTGCGTGGGGAGGCAAATCAATCCATCGTCACCACGAGCTTGCCCACCGCTTTCCTCGCCGCCATGTGGGCGATCGCCTCGCCGCCCTGCTCGAGCGGCCAGGTCCGGCTCACGCGTGGAGCTATCTTCCCCTCGCGCCACAGCCGGAAGAGGGTTTCGACATGCGCCGCGTTCGCCTTCGGGTCGCGCGCCGCGAAGGCGCCCCAGAAGACCCCGCGGACGTCGCAGCTCTTGAGGAGGGTCAGGTTGAGGGGAAGCCTCGGAATTCCGGCGGGGAAGCCGACGACCAGATAGCGGCCTTCCCAGGCGATCGAACGCAGGGCGGGCTCGGCATAGTCGCCGCCCACCGGATCGTAGATCAGGTCCGCCCCGGCCGGCCCCACGGCCTCCTTGAACATCTGCCCAAGCGCCTTCGATCCGTCCTTGTCGAACGGCCCCGGCGGATAGACGATCGCCAGATCCGCCCCGGCGGAGCGGGCGACCTCCGCCTTCTCCTCCGACGAGACGGCCGCGATCACGCGCGCTCCGTAAGCCTTGCCGAGCTCGACCGCCGCAAGGCCGACTCCGCCGGCGGCGCCGAGCACCAGCAAGGTCTCGCCCGCCTTGAGCCCGCCGCGGTCGAGCAGGGCGTGGATCGAGGTGGCGTAGGTGAGGATCAGCGCCGACCCGTCCTCGAAGCTGCGCTCGGGCGGCAGCGGCACCGCCTGGGCGGCCGAGATCAGCACCTTCTCGGCAAGGCCGCCATGGCCGATCATCGCGATCAGCCGGTCGCCCTCGGCCCAGCCCGAGACCCCTTCCCCGACCGCCTCGACGGTCCCGGCGATCTCGCCGCCGGGCGCGAAGGGCCGCGGCGGCTTGAACTGATATCTGTCCTCGATGATCAGGACGTCCGGATAGTTGATCGCGCAGGCCCGCACCCGCACCCGCAGCTGGCCGGGGCCCGGCTCCGGATCGGGAAGCTCGGTGAGCTCCAGGCTTTCCGGCCCGCCGGGGCCGGTCGAGAGAAGAGCCTTCACTCGGCCGCCTTCGGGAAGGCGGGGAGCTTGGCGATGTCGGCGGGTTCGTGCTGGATGATCACCTTCGCCTTGAGGTTGGCGGCGATCCGGTCGAACCGGTCCATGGAGGCCAGAGTATCGGACCGGTCGTGGTTGAACGGCGGAACGCCCCGGTTCTTCACCTGCTCGGTGAAGTGATATTGGTCGCCGGAGAGCAGCACCGGACCCGACGCGAGCCGGACCAGCAGGGCGTAATGCCCCGGCGTGTGTCCCGGCAGCTTCAGCATGACGATCCGGCCGTCGCCGAACACGTCCTTGTCGGCGGTGATCTCCTCCACCTTGCCGCCGCCGGTCAGCCAGTGCGCGAGGCCCTTGGCCGAATCCTCGTCCACCGGCGGGGTGGAGCGGAGCAGGGCGAGATCGCCCTTGCCCATCAGCAGCGTCGCCTGCGGGAACCGCCCGGCCTGGCCGACATGGTCGAAATGCCAGTGGCTGATCCCGATCGTCTCGATCTGCCCGGGCTTGAGCTTGAGCTCGGCGAGCTGGTCGACGAGGCTTCGCTTCACCCGGATCGTCTGGCCCGCATTGTCGAGATCGTTGCCGACGAGGGCGTCGGTGAGACCCGTATCCCAAAGCATGTACCGGTCGCCGTGACGGATCAGGTAGCAGCTTCCGACGATATTCTTCGGCCCGGCCGGATATTGGAACGTGTCGGAGAAGAAGGCGCCATATTGCTTCATCACGAACTCGCCGCAGTCGAGCCGCCAAAGCTGGATCTTCGCCGGCGGCTGGGCCGGCTTGGGAGGCGCCTGCATCCCGCCCAAGGCGAGCCAGGCGGCGGCGATTGCGGTCAGTCTCTTGATCATCGGCATGCCCCTTCTTTGGCCGAGACATAATGGGGATCGTGCGCGAAGGGCAATGGCCCGCCGCCGGCGAGAGCCTCCAGGACCGATCCGAAATCGGTCCGGCAGCGGAAGCCGAGCTTCGCCTCCATGGCCGCCGGCACGTAGACCCGGTCGATCCGCGCCGGAAGCGTCCAGCCGGCGCGCGCGTAGAGCTCCGGCGCTTCGGGGAAGTAGCGGGCGACGAGGGCGGGCGCTTCCCGTGCGAGCGCCTCGGCATCCTCCTTCGCGAAGGGCGGAGGCGCCGAGACGATGAAGGTGCCGAAGCCGATGCCGGGGGTCTTGTCGAGCGCGGCGAGATGCGCCTCGGCGGCGTCCTCGACGGTCAGGCGCCGGTTGAGGAACTCGTTCGCCTTGATATTGGGGCCGCTGAGGCCGCGGTGCGTGTCGTCCTCCTCGGGGAAGAAACGCGAGGTGCGAAGGATGGCGACGGCGAGGCCGTGCTCGCGGTGCGCCAGCCGGCAGAGGCGCTCGGCGGCGAGCTTGGTGATTCCGTAGATGTTGCGCGGCTCGAGCGGGCCATATTCCTCGGTCATCCACTCCGCCCGGTCCAACTTTCCGGCATGAAGCGCTTCCGAGACCATGAGCGAAGTCGTCGAGGTGAACACGAACCGGCCGTTGCCCGCCGCCGCGGCCGCTTCCAGGAGGTTGAGGGTGCCGGTGACGTTGACGTCGACGAAGGCCTGCCGCGGATAGCGCGCGATGTCCGGCTTGTGCAGGGCTCCGGAGTGGACGACCGCCTCGATGCCGCGTTCGGCGAAGACGCGGTCGACGAGGGCGCGGTCGGCGACGGAGCCGAGGACGTCGGTTTCGGCGCCGGGGGCGACGTCGAGGCCGGTGACGTGGTGGCCCTCTTCGCGGAGGCGCGGCGCGAGGAAGCGGCCGAGCCAGCCGGAGGATCCGGTAAGAAGAATTCGCATGGTCCCGTCATTGCGAGGAGCGAAGCGACGAAGCAATCCACCGCGCGTCGGATGCCGTACTGGATTGCTTCGCTTCGCTCGCAATGACGGCAAGCCTCCCCCCCCCCCCGGGGGGGGGGGGGGGGGGGGGGGGG
>DASVTA010000424.1:0-2082 GCA_036387815.1 Allosphingosinicella sp. | reverse complement strand
CGCAAAGCCGTCGCGATGACCCCCACCTCCGTCATTGCGAGGAGCGAAGCGACGAAGCAATCCAGCCCCGAGCGCCTGAGCCGCTGGATTGCTTCGCTTCGCTCGCAATGACGGAGTGATGGATGACGAAAGGCTGGTCCTTCTCGATCGACCGCGGCGGCACCTTCACCGATATCGTCGCCCGCGCCCCCGACGGCCGGCTGCTGACGGCGAAGCTTCTTTCCGACAATCCCGAGCAATATGACGACGCCGCGGTGGAGGGCATCCGGCGGATGCTGTCGGCCCGTGAGGCCCGTCATCGCGAGCGAAGCGAAGCGATCCAGACCTCGGCCTCGTCGGAAGCTGGACTACTTCGCCGCTTCGCTCCTCGCAATGACGGGGAGGAGGACGGGAACCGCGGCCTCACCGTCAAGATGGGCACCACCGTCGCCACCAACGCCCTGCTCGAGCGCAAGGGCGAGAAGCTCGTCCTGGCCATCACGAGCGGCTTCGCGGACGCGCTGAAGATCGGCTACCAGGCCCGGCCCGACATCTTCGCCCGGCGCATCGTGCTCCCCGAGGCGCTCTACGGCGAAGTCGTCGAGGTCGACGAGAGAGTGACTGCCGACGGCGAGGTGCTTCGCCCGCTCGACCTCGCGGGCGCGCGCCGCTCCCTTATAAGGGCTTATAAGGCAGGATATCGCGCCGTCGCGATCGTCCTGATGCACGGCTGGCGCTGGACCGCCCACGAGGCCGCGCTGGCGGCGCTGGCGGAGGAGATCGGCTTCACCCAGATATCCGCAAGCCACCGCGTCGGCCCGCTGATCAAGCTGGTGGGGCGGGGCGATACGACGGTCGTCGACGCCTATCTGTCGCCGGTGCTTCGGCGATATGTCGACCGGGTGGTGGCGGCGCTTAGCTCTCCTCCGTTCGTTTCGAGCGAAGTCGAGACACCCAGCCGAGCGCAGCCGGGGCATCTTGCCCTCGGCTCCGCTCGGGAGGGCCCCTCGACGGAGTTTACCCAGAGCGCCGCCGCAGGCGGCGTCGAAGGGCTCGGGGCGAAGGGGAAGGGGAAGCCGAACCTCTTCTTCATGCAATCGTCCGGCGGCCTCACCGACGCGTCCGCCTTCCAGGGCAAGGACGCGATTCTTTCCGGCCCCGCCGGCGGGATCGTCGGAATGGCGAAGACGGCGATGGCGGCCGGCTACGAGCGGATCATCGGCTTCGACATGGGCGGCACCTCGACCGACGTCTCGCATTTCGCCGGCGCCTACGAGCGGACGAACGAGACCATTGTCGCCGGCGTGCGGGTGCGGGCGCCGATGCTGGAGATCCATACGGTGGCGGCGGGCGGAGGCTCGGTCTGCCATTATGACGGAGCCCGCTTCAGGGCGGGGCCGGACAGCGCCGGAGCGGTGCCGGGCCCCGCCTGCTACCGCCGCGGCGGGCCGCTCACCATCACCGACTGCAACGTCGTCCTCGGCAAGATCCGGCCGGAGCATTTTCCGAAGGTGTTCGGCCCAGGCGGCGACGAGGCCATCGACCCGGCCGCCTCTTTGGCCCTGTGCGAGTCGATCGGCGCCGAGGCGGGAATGTCCGCTCGGGAGGTCGCGGCGGGCTTCGTCCGGATCGCCGTCGACAACATGGCGAGCGCGATCAAGCGCATCTCCATCGCCCGGGGCCATGACGTGACCCGCTACACGCTCCAATGCTTCGGCGGCGCGGGCGGCCAGCATGCCTGCCTCGTGGCCGACGCGCTCGGCATGGAGCGGGTGATGATCCATCCGCTGGCGGGGGTGCTCAGCGCTTATGGGATGGGCCTGGCCGACCTGGTCGAGCTTCGCCAGCGCAGCGTCGGCGGCGAGGCGCTGGAGGAGGTGCTGGCCCAGCTCGCCGGGGAGGCCGAGGCGGCGCTTCGGGGGCAGGGGGTCGAGCGCGTCGAGCTGAGGCGGCGGGCGGCCCTGCGGTACGAGGGAAGCGATTCGACGCTGGAGGTCGAGGCGGCCGAGCTCGACGCGATGCGCGCGGCTTTCGAGGAGGCGCACCGGCTGCGCTTCGGCTTCGTCTCGCCGGAGACGGCGGTGGTCGTGGAGACGGCGATCG
>DASVTA010000423.1:0-7693 GCA_036387815.1 Allosphingosinicella sp. | reverse complement strand
GTCGCTCCACACCAACAGCTTCGACGAGGCGATCGCCCTTCCCACCGATTTCTCGGCCCGGATCGCGCGCAACACCCAGCTCATCCTCGCCGAGGAGAGCGGGATCGCCAACGTCGCCGATCCGCTCGGCGGGTCCTATTTCATCGAGAGCCTGACGAAGGATCTGGCCGACAAGGCCTGGGCCCTGATCGAGGAGGTGGAGGCGATGGGCGGGATGACCCTCGCGGTTGCCGAGGGGCTGCCCAAGCGGCGGATCGAGGAGGCCGCGGCCGCGCAGGCGGCCCGGGTCGACCGCGGCGAAACCGTGATCGTCGGGGTCAACCGCTACCGGCTCGAGGACGAGGCCCACCTAGACATCCTCCAGATCGACAACGACAAGGTCAGGACTGGCCAGGTGGCCCGGCTCGCGAAAGTGCGGTCGGAGCGCGACGAGGCGGCCGCGCAGGCGGCTCTCGACGCGCTTCGCGAAGGCGCCCGCGGCGATTCCAATCTCCTCCAGCTCGCGGTCGAGGCCGCTCGGGCGCGCGCGACCCTGGGCGAGATCAGCCAGGCTCTGGAGGATGCTTTCGGCCGCTACGGCACCACCCCGGAACCTGTGAAGGGGATTTACGGCGGCGCCTATGACGGCGACCCGCGCTGGGCGCGGGCGGGCGACGGTGTGGCCGCCATCGAGCGGCGGCTCGGGCGCAAGCCCAGGATGCTGGTGGCGAAGATGGGCCAGGACGGCCACGACCGGGGCGCCAATCTCGTCGCCTCCGCCTTCGCCGATCTCGGTTTCGAGGTCGTGCCCGGCCCGCTCTTCCAGACTCCGGAGGAAAGCGCCCGGCTGGCGGTCGACAAGCAGGTCGACGTGGTCGGCGCCTCGAGCCTCGCCGCCGGGCACAAGACTTTGGTTCCGGAGCTGATCGGCCATCTGCGCGAGATGGGCCGGCCGGACATCAAGGTCGTCGTCGGCGGAGTCATCCCCGCCCAGGATTACGAGATGCTCCGCGAGGCCGGAGTGCAGGCGATCTTCGGCCCGGGCACCAACCTGGTCGACGCCGCGGGCGAAGTGCTCAAGCTCCTCGGCCACAACATGCCCCCGCTTGAAGAGGCCGCCGAGTGAAAGTCTGGGGCGCATCCTTTTGGCTGGCCCAGGAATGGCTCTGGTACGTTCTTCTGGCGGGCCTGCTCGCCATTGCCGCGGAAGGTCGGCTCGACCGGCTGGGGCTGCTGGTCGACTTGCGCAGGCGGCTTGGGTTGATGCCGGATCATCTCGATATCGAACATCCGCTGCGTTGGCTCGGCGTTACGCTCGTCGCGATCTGGATCGTGCTTTCCATCGCTTTCACGATCGCGACACGAGCCAGGATCTACCGCGATAATCAGGTCGGGCCAAAGCGATGACTGAACGGCTTTCTACCGGAGCCCGCTCAAGGAGGTCGCCGAATGATCGATGAGCAGGAGGGCTCGCCGCGGGGCGACCATGACGGCGATCATTATCTCTACGACTTCTTCAAATATCTGACCTCGGTGGCTTTGCTGTCATTGGGTGCGGTCTTCACCTTTCTCGGAATGGAGACCGCTAAAGGGGTCCCCATCCTGATGAAGGCAGCCGCGATCGTGGTGCTGGGGACGGCGGCATTCATGGCCTTTTTCGGCGCCGAGCAGTTGGTCGCCGCAAAGGCCAAGGGCGAAAAGATCGGGCCTTCGGTATACCGGCTTCGAGCGCTGGCGCCGAGAGTCTATCTCCTGGGTTTCGCGATACTCGCTTACATTTGCGGGGACATCCTTCGTTGACCATCTCCGGCAGGCTGGACTCGGCAGGTCATGCTGAACTTGTTTCAGCATCCAACTCGCCATGCGCCCCGCGGGTGGATAGATGGACCCTGAAACAAGTTCAGGGTGACGAAGTGCATGTTCTCTAAAATCCTGATCGCCAATCGCGGCGAGATCGCCTGCCGGGTCATCCGTACCGCCCGCAAGATGGGGATCGCCACCGTCGCCGTCTATTCGGATGCCGACGCCCGGGCGCCGCACGTCAAGCTGGCGGACGAGTCGGTCCGGCTCGGGCCGCCCCCGGCGAGCGAGAGCTATCTGAACGCCGGACTGATCATCGACGCCTGCCGGGCGACGGGGGCCGAGGCGGTGCATCCTGGCTATGGGTTCCTGTCCGAGCGCGAGAGCTTCGCGCGGGCGCTGGAGGCGGCGGGGATCGCCTTCATCGGGCCACCCCCCGGAGCCATCGCGGCGATGGGCGACAAGATCGAATCGAAGAAGCTGGCGCTCGAGGCGGGGGTCAGCGTCGTCCCCGGCTTCGTCGGCGAGATCGAGGACACCGAGCATGCGGTGAGGATCGCCGCCGAGATCGGCTATCCCGTGATGATGAAGGCGTCTGCCGGCGGCGGCGGCAAGGGCATGCGGCTCGCTTATTCCGAAAGGGACGTGCGCGAAGGGTTCGAGGCGACCAAGCGCGAGGGGCTGGCGAGCTTCGGCGACGACCGTGTGTTCATCGAGAAGTTCGTCGAGAACCCGCGCCACATCGAGATCCAGCTGATCGGCGACAAGGCCGGCAACCTCCTCTATCTCGGCGAGCGCGAATGCTCGGTCCAGCGGCGGCACCAGAAGGTGGTCGAGGAGGCGCCCTCGCCCTTCGTCACGCCCGAGATGCGCAAGGCGATGGGGGAGCAGGCGGTCGCACTGGCGCGGGCCGTCGGCTATTTCAGCGCCGGAACCGTGGAGTTCATCGCCGGCGCCGACCGAAGCTTCTACTTCCTCGAGATGAATACGAGGCTCCAGGTCGAGCATCCGGTGACCGAGGAGGTGACCGGTCTCGATCTCGTCGAGCTGATGATCCGGGTCGCGGCGGGCGAGAGGCTGCCTTTCGGCCAGGACGAGGTGACGCTCACCGGCTGGGCGATCGAGAACAGGGTCTATGCCGAAGATCCCTATCGGGGCTTCCTGCCGTCGACCGGCCGGCTGGTTCGGTATCGCGCGCCTCGGGAGGTGCTTCGAGACGCGGCTTCGACAAGCTCAGCCGCTCCTCAGGATGAGCGGATTGCGCATCCACCCGCTCATCCTGAGGAGGGACTGAGCCCCGGCGAAGTCCCGTCTCGAAGGATCTCCCCCAGCGTCACCCGCGTCGACGACGGGGTCGAGGAGGGCGGCGAGGTCTCGATGTTCTACGATCCGATGATCGCCAAGCTGATCACCTGGGCGCCGACCCGGGAAGCGGCGATCGACCGGCAGGTGGAAGCGCTCGACTCCTTCGTGATCCAAGGGATCGGCCACAATGTCGATTTCCTGTCGGCGCTGATGCAGCATCCGCGGTTCCGGGAGGGACGGCTGACGACCGGGTTCATCGCCGAGGAATATCCGGAAGGCTTCGCCGGAGCGCCCGCGGACGACCGGCTGATCGAGGATCTGGCGGCGGTCGCCGCCTTGCTCGGGATGGAGACCGATGCCCGCGCCTGCTCGGTCAGCGGGCAGCTCGGAGCTCCGGTTCCGCCGCCCGAGGAGCGGGTGGTCAGGATCGGCGGACGCAGCTTCGGCATCCGTTTCGACGGCTTCGAAGGCGGGCTGCTCGCTTATCTGGACGGCGGGGAGGGGCGCGAGCTGATCGGCCGCTGGGAGCCGGGCCAGCGATTGTTCAAGGGCATGATCGACGGCCGCAGCCGGATCGTGCAGGTGGCCCGCCGCGGCCGCCAATGGCGGCTGACGACCCGCGGCGCCTCCCATCTCGTCGAGGTGCTCCCGGCGCACGTCGCCGAACTCAGCCGTTTCATGATCGAGAAGATCCCGCCCGACCTCTCGAGATATCTGCTCTGCCCGATGCCGGGCCTTCTGACGGCGCTCAATGTCGGCGAAGGGGACTCGGTCGAGGCGGGACAGCCGCTCGCCGTCGTCGAGGCGATGAAGATGGAGAACATCCTGCGCGCGGAGAAAGCCGGAAGAGTGAAGGCGGTGTCCGCCAAGCCCGGCGACAGCCTGGCGGTGGACGCGGTCATACTGGAGTTCGAATGATCCCGTCGTCCCGGCGGAAGCCGGGACCTCGGGGAGGCTCCCTGTGCCCCTTCGGCCTGAGGTCCCGGCTTGCGCCGGGATGACGCTCAAGCCAGCGCCGACGCTTTCGCGGCGAGGCTCGCCACTGCCGTGACGGCGCCCGATACCGCCCGGATCCGGTCCGCCAGCGCCGCGCCCGACCGGTAAGCGTGTTCGACGTCGTCCGTGGCCGACTCGGCGGCCTGGTAGGCGGATTCCACCGCGGCGCCGTTCGCCTCCAGCTGGGATCGTTCCGCCCGCAGGTAGGCGAGTTGCAGGGAAGCCAAATTGCTTCGGACGGCGTCGGCTTCCTGGTCGGAATCGGCCAAAGCGATATCGTTGTCCTGCTGGTCGCGGGCGATCGAATAGGCCTTGAAGATCACCGCCAGGCGCTCTCCGGGGGTGCTGCTGTCCATGCCTGAGCTCCTAATGGCCGGGCGGCGGGGGAGGCGGCGGCGGGGCCGCGGCGGCGAGCGAGGCGTCGAGACGGGTAAGGACGGCCTCGACGCCGGCGATCGAGATCGGCTTCCCCTTCTCGAGCTGGGCGTGGCTCTGGAGGAGCGCGCCCAGAGCGGCGATCCCGGCGCGGTAGCGCTCCTGGGTCTCGATCACCTCCTGCTGGGCAAGCGCTCTCAGCGAGGCCTGAATGGCCATGCGGTAGGATTCGGAGCTCGGGTCCGGCACGGTGAGGGTGAGGTTCAGCTGCTGGGCGACCTCCTTCATCACGTCATCCGTCGAGAGGTAGCCCGCCTTCATCAGCGTGATCCGCGCCGAGGTGCGCTCGCCGACCAGATACTGGGTCAGGCGGTCGAACGATCCGGCCTCCGCCACCATCCCGTTGCGGACCAGGAGGGTCGCCCTGGCGATCTCGCGGCTGGCCTTGAGTAGGCGCTTGCGCTGCAGCTGCTCGCCGAGCAGGCCGAAACCGAAATCGGCGAGGCTGGCGACGGCCGTCGGGACGGCGGACGGCGTAACCCCCCTGTCGAGCCGGGCGGCCTCGGCGGCGAAGGCATTGGCGGCGGTGACCGCGTCCCCCGCCGCGCCGGACAGATCGGCGCCCTGGTCGTAGGCGGCCTCGGTCTGGAGCGCCGCATAGGCGGCTCCGAGCTTGTCGAGCGCCCGCGCGCGAAGGCCGACGACCGCGGCGAGCCTGCGCCTTTCGTCGGAAAGCGCCGCCGGCTCGACCACCTCCCGGCAGGTCAGCTTCGGGTTCGAGCATTGGCGAAGGGTGGCGGTGAAGGCGTCGCCGACCTCGATCCCGCCGAGCTGCGCCTGGGTCTCCCGCACTTCAGCGCTGAAGCTCGCGGTCGCTTTCACGCCCGCCTCCGCGAGGCTCGTGGCAGGCGCGCGCGGCGCCGCGGCGCAGCCGCCGAGCAGGGCCGTCGCGGCGAGGGCGAGGCAAAGATACGCACGAAAGGACATGGACTTCGGAACCCCCCGATTCGACGGGCGAGTATCCGCCGGGAAATCCGACAAGTCGAGCGGGAAGCGGAGCGGCGGCGGGGCATCAGGCCGTCCGCTCCGACCGGGAAGTCGTCACCCTGAACTTGTCTCAGGGTCCAGTTTTCCACCCGCACGGCGGCTCCGCCCTGGATGCTGAAACAAGTTCAGCATGCCGGTAAGGATCGGTCTCGCAGTGACAGCCTTAATCGCCCCTGCCGGCCACCGGCAGGCAAAGCTCGAAGCAGGCGCCGGCATTGCTCCGCCTGACGCCGATGGTGCCGCCGCAGGCGGTCAGGAGGGAGCGGGCGATCGACAGGCCAAGGCCCGATCCGCCTTCTCCCCGCCGGCTGGTGTGGAACGGCTCGAAGATCCGCTCCCGGTCCGCCTCCGCTATGCCCTGGCCGTCATCGTCCACCGCGATCCGGATCTTCGGCCCTTCGCGAGCTCCGGCGATAGTCACCCGGCCCGCCCCCGCCTGGCGGCTGTTCTCGACCAGGGTTTCGAGCACCGCTTCGATCAGCTCCGCCGGAGCGGCCACCGCCGGCACGCCCGCCAGCTTGACGTCGACGCTGAAGCCCGGGGCGCGGTGGGCGTCCGCCACCTTGAGCGCCGGGCCCTCCGGCGCCGTCGCCGCGTCCTCCGGGGCGCTTGCCATGTCGGCGCGGGCGAGATCGAGCAGCCGTCGAAGCAGGTGCGACAGGCGGTCCGCGTCGGCCCCGGCATTGGCGAGGAAGCGGCGGCGCTCCTCGTCGCTCATCTCCGGATGCTCGACGAGAAGCTCCAGGACGCCCTTGATTCCGGTGATCGGGGTCTTGAGCTCGTGGCTGACGGCGGCGGCGAAGTCCCTCAGGTAGCGCGAACGCCGCTCGATCCGGTCCGCCATCGCCGCGAAGTTGACGTAGAGGTTGCGGATCTCGATCGCCGCCGTCGGCGGCGGCTCCGGAACCGCGACCGCGCCTCGGGCGACATTCTGGGTGGCGTCGCTCAGCGCCTCGATCGGCCGGGCGATCCCGCGAGAGAGCAGGCCGGCGAGGCCGAGCAGCGTGAGGAAGATGAGCGTGACGCCAAGTGCGATCTTGCCCCGGTCCTGGTAGATTCCGAGAAAGAGGCCGCGCGGCGAGCGGCTGAGCATGAGGATTCCGATGACCTCGCCGCCCGCGAGGACGGGCCGGACGTAATGGACCCGGATGTTCGAGGCGCGGCTCAACCATTCGAGCGCGTAGCGCGGACGGTAGTCGCCCCGTTCGCGAAGCACGGTCCGGGTCTGCCCGATCGCCGCCGGGTTCACCTCGGGTAGGTGAACGTAGCTTCGGCCGACATCGCCCCGTCCCAGAATCACGGTGCCGTGCACGTCCATCAGACGGATCGAGGCGAGGGTCGTTCGCGCCGTGTCGATCACCACCGGCTTCAGAGTGGCCGCGACGCGCATCGCCCGACGATCGGCCGGCCTGCGCGACGGCAGAGCGTCGGGCTGCTCGGGAAGCACCGGCATCGAGCGCAGGTCGATGGTCGGCCGCTCGGGCCGGAGCGGGCCCGGCGGCGGATCGGTGAAAGGCTCCGGCCAGGCGGCTCGATAGGCGCCGGCCAGAACGGCGCCCTGGGCGATCAGCTCGGCCTCCGTCTGCTGCACCAGCGTGTTCTCGTAGACCCGGAGGAAGACGGCGCCGACTCCGGGCAACGCCGCAACGAACAGCAGGGTGAAAAAGAGCAGGGTCCGAAGCCTGAGCGCGGGCCAGTGCCGCTTGGCGACCTCCTTGAGCGGCTGGATCAAGCCGTGCCCTCGCCGAGGCAGCGGCCGATCCGATAGCCGATGCCGGCTCGGGTTTCGATGAGGTCGCCGCCGCCCAAGGCGGCGAATTTCGCGCGCAGGTTGCGGATATGGCTGTCTATCGTTCGATCGGTGATCGCGAAGCCGGGGCCGTGCAGCCGGTCGATGATCGCGTCGCGGGTGAACACCTTGGACGGCAGGCTGGCGAGCAGCTGCAGGAGCTGGAACTCGGTCACGGTGACCGGCACCTGCACCTTGTCCCAATGCGCCTCCCAGGCTTCCGGATCGAGGCGGAGGCGGTTGTGGACGAGCGCGCTCTTCGGGCCTGCCTCCGCAAGCCCGCGGCCGCCGCGCTTCAGGATGGCGCTGACTCTCGCCACCACCTCGCGCGGGCTGAAGGGCTTTACGACATAATCGTCGCCGCCGAGCTCGAGTCCGAGGACCCGATCGATCTCGTCGTCG
>DASVTA010000422.1:0-6554 GCA_036387815.1 Allosphingosinicella sp. | reverse complement strand
AATGCCGAGGCCGTATTTCCCCTCCACCGCGCTGCGCGCGGTCCCCCTCCCCGAGACAAGCTCGGGGAGGAATCAAGGGGTTTGGGCGCCCCCCTCCCCGATCTCCGAATAAAGCGCCCTCGCCTCCGCCGGCGGCCCCCGCCGCGCCGGAAGCGCCTCCACCTTGAGCACCCGAACCGCTCCGCGCTGGGCGAAGCTCATCACGTCCCCCACCCGAACCGGGCAATGCGCCCGGTCGACCACCCGTCCACCGATCCGGATCCGCCCCTGCTCCGCCATCGCCTGCGCCAAGGCCCTCGTCTTGACGATCCGGGCAAACCACAGGAACTTGTCGAGCCGGAGCGAGTCAGCCACGCCTCAGCCCCGCCAGCGCCGCGAAGGCGTTGGCCGTTTCCGGCTTGCGCGGCGCCTCGGGCCGCCGCGCACGGCCGCGCCAGACCCAGGCCTGCTCGCCTTCCGACGGGCGGAAGCCGATGTCCCGCATCAGCTTCGCCACCGCCTGGGGCTGGAGGCCGAGCGAGGTGGCGAGCGCCTCGTCCACCACCGGTTGGGGCTTGCCGGCCCGGGCCTCGTGGGCGTGCCGGGCCAGCCGCTCGACCATGTCCACGCGCAGCATCTGGGGGCCCAGCGCGCGGAAGCCGAGGCGGGTCAGCCGCATCCGCTCGCCGTCGGGCGGGCAGGGGAGAATCACCGCCGATTCGGGCGGAAGCTCCGGCATCGCCTCGCCGGCGCAGGCGGAGCGAAGCGCCGTCCGCCAGCGGCGCGCCTCCGGCTTGAGGACGTCCGGCATGAACAGGTCGAGCGCTCCGATCCTGATCCTCAGGCGCGCGATCGCCCGCCGCTGATCCTTGTCGAGCGCGGCGAGCGGCTTGGCCACCGCCTCGCGAGCGACGATCCCGCCCTCGTCGACAAGCATCGCCAGGATCGAGCGCACCGCCGCCGGCGCCTTGGGATCCTGGGCGGCGAGACCCGCCTGGCGAAGCGGGCCGAGCGACCGCTCGACCTGATGCCGGACCCACAGGTCGAGCCGCTCGACCACCGTCGCCCGGCCGCGCTCCGACAATCGGTCGAGCTTGCGGTCGACGAGCACGCGCGGGCTCAGCAGGTTCTTGCCCGAGCCGAGCCGGGCCACTTCGTGCCCGCGCCAAAGCACCGCCACCGGCCGGGCCGCTTCGGTGCGCAAGGTGAAATGGTCGTCGCTGTCCGCCGCCAGCGCCGCCGCCCTTTTCTCATATTCCCCGCCGAGCCGCCGCTCCGCGGTCGCAAGCAGCATCTTGCGGTCGGCGTGGCGGGCGGTCGGGTCGACCTCGAAGGCGAAGCCCTCCATCCGCCCGATCGGGAAGGAGCCGACGGTGACCTCGCCCTGCTCGTCGACGATCACGGGGAATTCGCCGACGCCCTTGCGGCCGATGTCCTTGAGCAGGACCGAAGTGCGCCGGTCGACGAAGCGCTGGGTCAGCCGCTCGTGGAGCGCGTCGGACAGCCGTTCCTCAACCGCCCGCGTCCGCTCCGCCATGACCGCGGGCTCGGCGAGCCAGTCGGGGCGGTGGGCGATATAGGCCCAGGTCCGAACGCCCGCGAGCCGATCGGCGAGGGTCTCGATGTCGCCCTGGACGTTGTCGAGCTGAGCCACCTGGGCGGCATGCCAGCCGTTCGGGATTCGCCCGTCGCCCTCGCTCAGGTGCAGATAGACCCGCGCGACGAGCCGCGAATGATGCTCCGGACCGGTCTTGCGGAAATCGGGAAGCCCGCACGCCGCCCAGAGGCGCCGCACCGCCTCCTGCCCGTGGGCGCGGGCGGCGACCTCCGGATCCCCCGCAAGCCGCTTCAGGACGGCGAGGTCGATCGCCTCGGGCGCCGCCCGAAGCCCCGGACGGTCCGGCCGACGCTCGAGCGAGCGGACCAGCGCCTCGACGCTGCGGAAATCGGGATCGCCTTCCCGCCAGTAGAGATGGTCGAGCGGAGCGAAGCGGTGCTCCTCGATCGCTTCGAGCTCCTCGGGGCGGAACTCCGCCGAATTCTCGCCCTCGAGCGTCAGCACGCCGAACGTGCCGTCGCGCTGGTGCCGCCCGGCCCGGCCGGCGATCTGCGCCATCTCGGCCGGGGTCAGCCGGCGGCGCCTGTGCCCGTCGAACTTGGAGAGGCCGGCGAAAGCGACATGGGTCACGTCCATGTTGAGCCCCATGCCGACCGCGTCGGTGGCGACGAGGTAATCGACCTCTCCGGCCTGGTACATGGCGACCTGGGCGTTGCGGGTCCGCGGCGAGAGGGCGCCCATCACCACCGCCGCGCCGCCCCGCATCCGCCGGAGCATCTCGGCGACCGCGTAGACCTGCTCGGCCGAGAAGGCGACGATGGCCGATCGCTGCGGAAGCCGCGAGAGCTTGGACGGGCCGGCATAAGAGAGGGTCGAGAAGCGCGGGCGGGTGATGATCTCCGCCTTGGGCAGAAGCGCTCGGACCATCGGCCTCAAGGTCTCCGAACCCAGGATCATCGTCTCGTCGCGCCCCCGGGCGTGGAGCATCCGGTCGGTGAAGACATGGCCCCGTTCCGGATCGGCGCCGAGCTGGGCCTCGTCCAGGGCGACGAAGGCGAAGTCGCGCTCCATCGGCATGGATTCGGCGGTGCACAGGAACCAGCGGGCGTCCTTCGGGAGGATCTTCTCCTCGCCGGTGATGAGAGCGACCCGGTTCGCGCCCTTCATCGCCACCACCCGGTCGTAGACCTCGCGCGCCAGAAGCCGGAGCGGGAAGCCGATCATTCCGCTCGAATGCGCCGCCATCCGCTCGACGGCCAGGTGGGTCTTGCCGGTATTGGTGGGCCCGAGGATGGCCGCCAGCGGCGCCCGCGCGAAATCGCTCATCGGCCCTAGATCGGATGTTCCGGCCCGGGACGCAATGATCTGCATCTTGTCCGTCATCCCGGCGAAAGCCGGGACCTCGGGTCGAGAAGTCTCGGTGGGTCTCCCCGAGGTCCCGGCTTCCGCCGGGATGACGGTAGTTCCGTATACCTCCACGCCTCACCGTCACCCAAGGCACGCTTCGCCGCAACGCAGCCCCGATATCCGGCTGCTTTACTGGACTTTAACCCCGTTTCGCCACAGTCCTCGCCACCTGGCCTCGATCCGCGGCCGGGGGGTGTTTCACGGGTCGCGGGGGTTTTTCCGCCTTGTATCAGTTCAACGATATCAGGCCCGGGGCCGGCGGCGGGGCCGCCGCGTTTCCCTTCGAGCCGGCGCTTCGGCCGCGCAGCTTCGGAAGCCGTGCCGCGCCGCCCCTTCGGCGCGATCTCGATCTGGTCGTCGACCTCGGCTCGCGAATCGGCTCGCGCACCTGGTTTCGCGGGGCCCTCACCTGCACCGCCCTTTGCGGCGCCGTCCTGTGGCTGGCGCCCGGTTTCGATCCGATCCCGGCGGCTTCCGCCAAGCCGCTTTCCGACGCCCATTTCGCCCAGTCGCGCTCGCTCGCAATCTCTCCGCTGGCGCTGGGCGCCGACACCGGACGCCGGATGGCGCCGACCGACGCCGTCGAGCCCCTGCTCGACCGTCCCGAGCGGCCCACGATCGCGATGGTCGCGACGATCGGCCAGGGCGACGGCTTCGTGCGCGCCCTCGAACGCGCCGGAGTCGCCCAAAGAGAGGCGGACGAGGTCGCGAAGCTGGTCTCCGCGGCGGTGCCGCTCGACCAGATCAAGGCCGGCACGACGATCAACATCACTCTGGGCAAGCGTCCCGACCGGACCGTCGCCCGCCCGCTCAGCGCCCTGTCGCTTCGGGCCCGCTTCGACCTCAAGCTGTCGCTCAAGCGCAGCGGCGGCAAGCTCGCCCTCGTCCGCACCCCGATCTCGGTGGATTCGACCCCGCTCCGGATCCAGGGCTATGTCGGCTCCAGCCTCTACCGCTCGGCCCGCGCCGCCGGCGCTCCCGCCAAGGCGGTCGAGGCCTATATCCGCGCCGTCGCCAGCCAGACCAGCATCTCGGGCCTGACCCCGGACGACCGCTTCGACATCATCCTGGAGCATCGCCGCGCCGCCACCGGCGAGGCGGAGACCGGACGGCTCCTGTACGCGGGCCTCGACCGCGGCTCCGGCCGGGACCTCAAGCTCATGCAATGGGAGCAGGGCGGCCGCTCCGAATGGTTCGAAGCCTCCGGCGTCGGCCGCGAGAGCGGCGCTCTGCAGCGGCCGGTGCCGGGCACGGTCTCGTCCAATTTCGGGATGCGCCGCCATCCGATCCTGGGCTATTCGCGGATGCACAAGGGGCTCGACTTCCGGGCCGGCTACGGAACGCCCATTCTCGCCGCCACCGACGGCCGGGTCGCCGCCGCGGGCTGGGCCGGGGGCTATGGCAATCAGGTGCGGATCGCGCATGCCGGCGGACTCGTCACCTCCTATTCGCATATGAGCCGGATCGTCGCCCGCGCCGGCAGCAGCGTCCGCCAGGGCCAGGTGATCGGCTATGTCGGCTCGACCGGCCTTTCGACCGGACCCCACCTCCATTACGAGCTCCTGAAGGACGGCGTTCCGATCAACCCCGCCGCGGTCAAGTTCGTCAGCCGGTCCCGGCTCGACGGCGAAAGCCTCGCGGCGTTCCAGTCGCGGCTGAAGACTTTGCTGGCCGTGAAGCCGGGCGCGGCCCGGATGGCCGAAACCGCGAGCAAGAAGAAGCCGCGGGCGTAACCTCACCGCACCCGCAGGCCGAACTCGTTTCAGTATTGGTTTCAGGCGACGCTTCACGCAACAACGCAACGATGTCGCGCCGCTCTCACAAGCCATGCGCGCTTCCGATGATTCGCGGACCTGCGCCGTCGCCGTTGTCAGGGCCTTGCTGAGGCTGTGTTTCCTCCTGATAAATCGGTGCCTGGCACCAATTTCCAGAACAGGCGTCCGTCTGCCCCGTCATCCCGGCGAAAGCCGGGTCCTCGGGGCGAAAAAGGCGCGGGGTCTCCACCAAGTCCCGGCTTTCGCCGGGATGACGGGGGAGGGCACGTCAGCCGTTACCTGGCCTTGTTCGGCCCGTTACAGGCGGCCCGGGCGATCAGCGCCCCTGGCTTCTCCAGCGCTTGACCACCCGCGCCACCATCGCCTCCTCGTCCCCGGTCTGGCGCCACAGCTCCGAGAAGAGCGGGTCGGACGAGGCCGGGCGGCGGTCGCGTTCGAGGTCGTCGAAGGAGACGCGGATCGGGATCGACACGCCCTCGCCGCAGACGATGCACTCGCGGTTCCTCAGCGCCGGGATGACGTCGAGGAACCCGCGCGCGCCCTCGGGCATCGCGGACTTGACGAAATGCTGGTCGCGCTCGTTGTTGAGGCGCATCGCGATGATCGTTCCGCACTGGGAGAGAACGCCCTCGGCGAGGTCGGACGGCCGCTGCGTGATGAGGCCAAGGCTCACCCCGTACTTGCGCCCCTCCTTGGCGATCCGCTCGAGGATCTTGCGGACGGCCTGGCCGCCGCCGGTCTTGTCGGACGGGATGTAGCGGTGAGCCTCCTCGCAGACGAGCAGGACCGGCCGGGGCACTTCGTTCCTCGACCAGATGGCATAATCGAAGACGAGCCTTGAGAGCACCGCCACCACCACCGAGACGATGTCGGACGGAACGCCCGAGACGTCGACGATCGAGATCGGCTTGCCCTTGGCGGGCAGCCGGAAGATCTTGCCGATGAAGTTGGTCATGGAGTCGGCGATCAGCATCCCCGAGAACATGAAATGGTAGCGGGGGTCGGCCTTGAGCTCGTCGATCTTGGTCTTGAGGCGCATGAAGGGCGCCGTGTCGGTCGCCTTGTTGAGAAGCCCCATCTCGCTGTTGATGGCGCCGGCGAGGTCGGAGAGCGCGTAGGGAATCGGCGAATCGACGGTGAGCTTGGTCATGCCCTCCGCGGCCCGGTTCTTCGAGCGCGCCAGCAGCAGGCATTTGGCGAGGATGTCCATGTCCCGCTGGCGCTCGGCGCCGGCGGAAGTGATGAACACCTCGCAATGCTCCTCGAAGTTCATCAGCCAGTAGGGCATCGCCAGGTTTTCGACGTTGAACAGCTCCCCGACGCTCTTGAAGGCGGCGGAATATTCGCCGTGCGGGTCGATCATGACGATGTGCCCCTCCGGCGAGAGGTCGCAGATCCGGTGCATGATCAGGGCGGCCGAGGTCGATTTGCCGGTGCCGGTCGAGCCGAGCAGCGCGAAATGCTTGCCGAGCAGCGCGTCGACGTAGAGCGCGCCGCGAACGTCCTTGGTCGGGTAGACGGTTCCGATCTCGATATGGGCCCGCTCGTCGGCCGCGAACATCTGCTTCATGTCGTCGCCGGAAACGGGGAAGACCTTGGCGCCCGGCGGCGGATAGCCGGTGATCCCGCGGCGGAAGTTGATCATCTTGCCCGTCTGCTCATGCTCCTCGCCCTCGCCGAGGAAGTCGATGTCGGCGACGATCATCCCGGCCTCGCCCTCGCGCAGCCTCAGGCTCCTCACGTTGGCGAGCAGCCAGCGGTTGCCGGCCTCGAGCTTGACGTGGCCGCCCACCTGGCCGGACAAGGCGATGCTCGGGTCCGGGTCGCGCGACACT
>DASVTA010000421.1:0-5312 GCA_036387815.1 Allosphingosinicella sp. | reverse complement strand
TGTTCGAGGCCAACCTCACCCGCGCCTATCCGGCCAACGACGCGCTTCTGCGCAAGATCTTCGCCGACCGCGCCGAACTCGCTTCGCTTCTCGGGCGGCCCAATTATGCGACCCTGATCACCGAGGACGAGATGATCGGATCGCCGGCCAATGCAGGCAAGTTCCTCGACGACATCGCCCAGGTGGTCGAGGTCCCGGCACGCCGCGACCTCGGCAAGATGCTGGCCCGGCTGAAGGCGATCGATCCCAAGGCGACGGCGGTGCCCGCCTGGAGCACCGGCTACCTTTCGCAGCTGATCCGCAAGGAGCAATATGCGGTCGACCCCCAGGAGGTCCGCCAATATTTCGCCTACGACAATGTCCGCGACGGAATCCTGCGGCTGACCCAGGACCTGTTCAAGGTCCAGATCCGCAAGTGGGACACGCCGTTGTGGGCCCCGGGGGTCGAGGCTTACGAGATGCTCGAGGGCGGCAAGGTGATCGGCCGCTTCTACATGGACAATCACCCGCGCGAGGGAAAATACACCCACGCCAACGTCATCCCGATCCGGACGGGCCTCGCCGACAGGGCGGTTCCGGTGGGCATCCTGGTGTGCAACTTCCCGGCCGGCGACCACGCGACCGGGCTGATGGAGCATCGGGACGTCGAAACCTTCCTTCACGAATTCGGCCACCTCCTGCACCTGATGTTCGCCGGGCGGCAGCAATGGGCGCAGCAGGGTCCGTTCGGCCTGGAATGGGACTTCGTCGAAGCGCCGTCGCAGATGCTGGAGAATTGGGTCTGGGATTACGACACGCTCAAGAGCTTCGCCGTCAACGCGAAGGGGCAGCCGATCCCGAAGGCGCTGGTCGAGAAGATGAACCGCGCGCGCGGCTTCGGCGAGGCGTTCGGCGACGCCCGCCAGCTCGGCCTCTCCGCCGCGTCGCTCGCCTACCATATGTCTCCGCCGGGGAGCGGAGACCTGACGACGGTCTACCGCACCGCCTTCGACCGCTACTCGCCGATCCCGCTTTCCGCCGGGGTCCACCCGCAGGCGTCGTTCGGCCACCTCACCGGCTATTCCGCCATATATTATACCTACATGTGGTCGAAGACGATCTCGAGCGACCTGTTCACCCGCTTCGAGCGTGAGGGCCTTCGCAATCCGGCGACGGCGCGCCGCTATCGCGAGAGGGTGCTGGCGCCGGGCTCGTCCAAGCCTGCCGCGGCCCTGGTCGCGGACTTCCTGGGGCGGCCGCTCAGCCTCGATGCTTATCGGGCGCGGCTGGCGAAAGGCGAGTAAGTGGACGCGAGGGACGCCTTCGCTTTGCTTCTGGTCGCATTGATGATCCTGCCGGCGGTGGCGGTCGCGGGGTATCGCTACCGGAGGGCGCTGAGGGAGCGGGACAGGCAGAAGAATTCCCCTCCCTGAAAGGGAGGGGCGAGGGGTGGGTAGGCGAGCGCAGCGAGACTTCCTGCTGAGTCGGAGCTTCGGCCGCCTTCGGCCCCTCCCTTTCAGGGAGAGGCGTTAGAAAGCGGAGTGCGTGATCTGCGTATCCGCGTGCCGCCACGCCTGCTTGAAGCGCGCCCGCTCCACATCGGACTTCTTCCGCTGCGCATCGAGCGCCTGGGCGAGCCCGAGCAGGCCCCAGCCGTTGTTGGGATTGCGGCGCAGATCCTCGCGATAGACGGCCTCCGCCTCCGCGGGCCGGCCCGCTTCGAGCAGGGCCGCGCCCAGCAAGTGCCGCACCGGGAAGAATTCGTCGGACGGCTCGTTGTAGGAAAGCGCGTCCTCCTTCTTCACCGCCTCGCGCAGCGCCATCCTGGCGGCGCCCTGCTCCCCCTCCGCCAGCGCGATCCGCGCCTTCGCCTTGAGGGCCCCGATCTCGTAGAGCGGCCTCGCCGAGTTCATCCCTTGGGTCGCGTCGGCCGGAACGGCGGCGATCGCCCGGTCGAGCTCCGCAAGCAGCTTTCTTGCCTCGTCCGCCCGTCCCTTGGCCGCAAGCGCCGTCGCGCGCGCCTGGAGCCAGGCGATGGTGAGGCCGGCGAGCTTGGGATCGGGCCTCGGCTCGGCCAGCATCTCGTCCCACCGGCCGAAGCGGATCATGCCGTCGTAGAGATAGCCGATTCCCCAATCGAGGCCGGGCATGCCCAGGAGGGTCGCGTCCGGCGCCGCGGCGCGCGCCTTCCTGAGGGCGTCGATCGTCTCCGCCCGCCGCCCCTCCATCGCCGCCGCATAAGCGAGGAACTGATAATTGTGGATCAGGTACATCGGGTAATAATCGGGCGCCGCGGTCCGCTTGAGATAGGCGACGTCGGCCGCCGCGCCCCGGCGATTGGCCTCCGCCGCCGCCTCGTAGCGGCCGACCCGCTGCATGATGTGGGCGGGCATATGCTCGAGGTGGCCCGCCGCTGGCATCATCCCGGTCAGCGCCTCGGCCGCCCCGATCCCCCGTTCGGGGTTCGGAGAAGCCTCGACCGCGTGGATCCAATAATGATTGGCTCCGGGATGCCCGGGGGCGGCCGCGAGCACCTTCTGCAGGGCATCGAGGATCGCGGGGGTGCCCGGCCCGGGCTTGCCGTCGGCGCTCCACAGCTTCCAGGGATTGGTGTTCATCAGCGCCTCGGCAAGAAGCGTCCGGACGTCCATGTCGGCCGGAAAGCGGCGGGCCACCCCTTCCATCGCCGTCACATAGGCGGCGAGCAGCGGAGCGCTGTTGGAAGGGTCGAGTGGCCGGGGCCCGTCGAACCGCTTCTCCAGCGCCTCGATCAGCGCGCGCTCGACCGGGGCCGCGTGCGCCATGTTCGCCTTTGCCTTGCCGAGCGCTTCCCAGCCGGCGCGGGCGCGCGCCTCGGCCATCAGCGGCATGTTGTAATTGGGCCCGAGGGTGAGAGCGACGCCCCAGTAGCAGGAGGCGCATTTCGGATCGATCTGGGCGGCCCTTGCGAAGGAGCGAGTGGCCTCGTCATGGTTGAACGCCCAGACGAAGCGCATGCCCTGATCGAAATAACGCTGCGCCTTGGGAGAGGCGGTAGTGATCCTGCGGTGGAAGCGGCCGAGGCCCTGGAACAGCCGGGCGCCCTTCGCCCAGTCCGCGACGCTGGCGCGCGGCGGCGGCGCGTGACTTTCATGCTGCGCGAAGACGGGCGCTGCGAGCGCCAGCGCGGCGAGCGGAAGCAGGCGAAGAAGGATCATAGCGCTGCACCCCCATGCGAGCGGAAGCGGGAGCATAGTCCGTCCCCGGCCCGCGCTCAACTCTGCCTCCCCACGAGCGAAGCTCGTGGGGAGGGGGACCACCCGAAGGGTGGTGGAGGGGTGACAAGGCGCGGAACGCGAAGCTTCTCCCCCGAACCCCGGCGTCTGCGGCAGGTCACCCCTCCACCATGCTTCGCATGGTCCCCCTCCCCATCTGGCGATGGGGAGGCAGAGATTGCCTTCCCCGTCTCCCGCGCTACGGACGGGTCATGGACGCCACCGGCCTTCGCGTCGCGCTGTTCAGCGGCAACTACAATTACATTCGCGACGGCGCGAACCAGGCTCTCAACCGCCTCGTCGAATATCTGCTGAGGCGGGGAGCGGCGGTGCGGATCTACTCGCCGACGGTGGCCGAGCCGGCCTTTCCGGCCAATGGCGAAGTGATCCACATTCCAAGCCTGACGATCCCCCGGCGCCACGAATATAAATTCCCCGTGCGCCTGCCACGCCGGGTGAGGCGGGACATAGAAGCGTTCCGACCGAACATTTTCCACGTGGCGAGCCCGGACGTGCTCGGCCATCGCGCCGTCAGCCTCGCGCGCCGGATGGACATTCCCGTCGTCGCCTCCGTCCACACGCGCTTCGAAACCTATCTGCGCTATTACGGCATGGCCTTGCTCGAGCCCGCCATCGAAGCG
Organism: Allosphingosinicella sp.; assembly: GCA_036387815.1. Lineage (GTDB taxonomy): Bacteria > Pseudomonadota > Alphaproteobacteria > Sphingomonadales > Sphingomonadaceae > Allosphingosinicella. Next base: position 1,438 of record DASVTA010000421.1, on the reverse strand, counting down.
GTGCTGCGCCGCTTCTACCGCCGCTGCGAGGCCATCTTCGCCCCGTCCGAATCCATGGCCCAGCTGCTTCGCGAGCAGCGGATGAGCTACAATGTCGGGATATGGACCCGCGGCACCGACCGCGGGATCTTCAATCCCGGCCGGCGCGACCTGGAATGGCGGCGCGGGCTCGGGATCGCCGACGGAGAGCCGGTGATCGGCTTCGTCGGAAGGCTGGTGATGGAGAAGGGGCTGGACGTCTTCGCCGCGACGATCGACTCCCTGGAGCGGCGGCAGGTGCGCCACAAGGTGCTCGTCGTGGGCCACGGCCCGGCTCAGGACTGGTTCGAGCGGCGGCTGCCCGAGGCGGTCTTCGCCGGCTTCCAGGAAGGCCCCGGCCTCGGGCGCGCCGTCGCCTCGATGGACATATTGTTCAACCCTTCGGTCACCGAGACGTTCGGCAACGTGACCCTGGAGGCGATGGCCGCGGGGCGCCCGGTGGTGGCGGCGATCGCCACCGGAAGCCAGAGCCTCGTCGAGGACGGAGTGACCGGCCGGCTCGTCCGCGCCGGCGCGATCGAAGGCTTCGCCGCCGCCCTCGAAGCCTATTGCCGCGACCGGGCCCTTCGCGAGGCGGCGGGCCGCGCCGGCTGCGCTGCGAGCCTCCGCTACGGCTGGGACCAGGTCAACCAGGCGCTGGTCGATTCCTATGTCCGGATCATCCGCCAGCGCGCCGCCGCCGCGCGGCCGCGCCTTCCTGACGCCGCGGCCTGAAAGCCGCGCGGAACGGCCTTCGCGCAAGCCGGTTGTCGGCACGACAGGAGGCAGGATGGCCGACTTCGCCGCCGCTCGCGAAGAAATGGTCCGGCGCCAGATCGCCGGCCGGGGGATCAGGGAGCCGCGGCTCCTCGATGCCTTCCGGGCGGTGCCGCGCGAGCAGTTCGTTCCCGAAGAGATGCGCGCCCTCGCTTATGAGGATGGGCCGCTGCCGATCGAAGCTGGCCAGACCATTTCTCAGCCCTCCATCGTCGCCTTGATGATCGAGGCTTCGCAACTCGCCCCCGGCCACAAGGTGCTCGAGATCGGCGCCGGCTCCGGCTACGCGGCCGCGGTCATGAGCCGGATCGCCGCCGAGGTGATCGCCATCGAGCGTCACGGCGAGCTTGCGGCGCTCGCCCGGGCGCGGATGGAGCGGCTCGGCTGCTCCAACGTCCGCATAATCGAGGGCGATGGCACCTGCGGCCTCCCCGCCGAAGCGCCGTTCGACGCGATCTTGTGCGCCGCCAGCGGCAGCCATGTGCCCGACGCCCTTAGCCGCCAGCTCGCAATCGGGGGCATATTGGTCATGCCCCTGGGCGAGCCGGGCGCCGTCCAGAAGCTGGTCAAGGTCACTCGCCGCGGCGAGCATGAATTCGATGAGGAGGATCTCGGCGCGGTCCGGTTCGTACCGCTGATCGGC
>DASVTA010000420.1:0-2737 GCA_036387815.1 Allosphingosinicella sp. | reverse complement strand
AGGGTGCTGTTCGCCGAGGGCGACGAGGATGTCGTGCTTCGAGCGGCCATCGCCTTCCGCGAGGGAGGCTACGGGATCCCGGTCCTGGTGGGCCGCGACGACGTTCACGACCGGCTGCGCGCGCTTGGGGTGGACGACGCGGAGAGCTTCGAGCTTCTCAACAGCCGAACCTACGGGCGAGTCCCGGAGATGGTCGACTATCTCTACAAGCGGATGCAGCGCAAAGGCTATCTCCAGCGCGAGATCGAGCGGATGGTCAACCAGGACCGCAACACCTTCGCGGCCCTCCTCCTCGCGCTCGGCGAGGGCGACGCGCTCATCACCGGCGTGACCCGCCCTTACGCCCAGAGCCTGAGGCAGATGCAGCGCGTGCTCGATCCGAAGGAAGGGATGACTCCGTTCGGCCTCCATGTGCTCGTCGGCCAGTCGCACACGACCTTCATCGCCGACACGACGGTCACCGAACGGCCGAGCGGCGAGCAGCTCGCCGATATCGCGGTCCACACCGCCCAGGTCGCCCGCCGAATGGGGCACGAGCCTCGGGTCGCCTTCCTTTCCTACTCCAATTTCGGCGATCCCGAAGGGACCTACCTGGAGCGGATCCGCGAGGGCGTGAAGGTTCTCGACGCGCGCGGAGCGGTGGATTTCGAATATGAAGGGGAAATGTCGCCCGACGTGGCGCTGAACCCCGCGATGGCCCGGATCTATCCGTTCAGCCGCCTTACCGGCCCCGCCAACGTCCTCGTCATGCCAGGCCTTCAGACCGCCAACATCTCGGCCAAGCTGCTGCGCGAGCTCGGCGGCGACGCCGTCATCGGGCCGATCCTCGTGGGCATGGAGCAGCCGGTCCAGATCGCGGCGATGACGGCGAGCGCTTCGGACCTGGTCACGCTCGGAGTGCTCGCCGGGAGCGGGGTGGTGAGGTGACGTAGACCGTCATCCCGGCGAAGGCCGGGATCCATGAACACGGCCCGTGTCCAGCTTTCCTCGATCCGTGTTCATGGGTCCCGGCCTGCGCCGGGACGACACTCCTGGTTCGACCCTAGTTCGGCGAATTCGGTCCGCCGGTGGGGCTCGGTCCGCCGGTTCCCGGCGCGCCTACCGCGCCGATGTTGCCGAACAATTCGTCCCAGATGCTCTTGTTGCGGCCCAGAGTGGGCGTCTTGGCGCGCATCGGGTCGATCGAGACGATCTGCTCCATGCCCTTGCGCTCGACCGAGGCGACGTTGCCCGCCGGGTCGAAGCGGATGTGAAGCACCGTCTGCTCGTTCACCCTCGGATGGTTGAAGGCGAAATTCTTGGTCCGCCGGGCGACGTAATACCAGTCGTTCTGGTCGAACGTGCCGGTGAAGGTGGGCCGGCCGAGCGTGTTCTGGACCGAATCCTTGTTGTCGACGCCCGCCTGGACGGCGCTGACGAGGGTGTCGTCGACCAGATAGCCCTGCAGGTCCTGCGTCTTGGTGCAGCCGCCGGTCGCGAGCCCCGCCGCGGCGGCGATCACCAAAGCCGCTTTTCGTCCCGAAACCATCATATTGGAAAAAACTCCGTAAAACCGGCCGGCGCGAAGCGTGAGCGCCGGCGCCTGCCTTGCCGGCAGGGCCAGGCCCTCCAATATCCGAGAAAAGCTGAACGGCGCAAGTACGCGCCCCGCAAAGGAGACCTGTGCTGCCCCTGCTTTCCCGACTGTTCGGCGAGCGGCGCGAACGCGCGGCGCTCAGGCCCCTTTACGATTCGGCGGTTGCCGCCGCCCGCGAGCCCGCCTGGTATCGCGAAGGCGGAGTGCCGGACACGCTCGAAGGGCGGTTCGACATGGTGGCGGCGGTTCTCGCCACGATCCTTCTGCGGCTGGAAACGGAAGGGGACCGGGCTCGGGCCGAGTCGGTGACTCTCACCGAGATCTTCATCGACGACATGGACGGCACGCTGCGCCAGATCGGCATCGGCGACTTCGTCGTCGGCAAGCATGTCGGCAAGTTGGTTGGAGCGCTCGGCGGAAGGCTCGGAGCGCTCAGGAACGCTTTCGCCGAAACGGTCCCGCTGGAGGCGGTGGTGAGGCGCAACATCTGGCGCGACGCTCCGGCGGGCGATGCGGAAGTCGCCTTCGTCGCCGCCCGCCTGCGCCGCCTTCATGAGGCGCTCGCCGCGACCGCGATGGAACCCTTGCTCGCCGGAAAGCTTCCGGCGTCATGAACGAGTTCAGCCGCCTCTATCGCCTCGATTCGGTCGGGGAGGAGCCGCGCCCGGTGGAGATCGAGGCGCAACCGGCGGAGCGGGAGGCGCTCGCCGGCCGCTTCGAGCTGGTTTCGGTCGAGGCGCTGAGCGCCGCCGCCACCCTGCTGCGCCGGGGCGAGACGGTGGAGGCGGCCGGCGCCCTTCGGGCCCGGGTCACGCAAAGCTGCGTCGCAACGGCGGAGCCCGTCGAAGCCGCGGTCGAGGAATCCTTCCGGATCGAATTCCGCCCGCTGCCGGCGGACGGCGGCCCCGAGGAGGAGATCGAGCTCGGCGAGGGGGAGCTCGACGTCGTTTTCTACGAGGAAGCTTCGATCGATCTCGGGGAAGCGGTTGCTCAGACCCTGCTGCTCGCCCTCGATCCCTATCCCCGCTCGCCGGCCGCCGAAGCGGCGCTCAGGGAGGCGGGGGTGAAGAGCGAGGAGGAGGCGCGGGCGGAGTCGAGCCCCTTCTCGGCGCTGGCGGCGCTGAAGGGGAAATTGGGGGAGTGAGCGGACGGACCCGATCC
>DASVTA010000419.1:0-6293 GCA_036387815.1 Allosphingosinicella sp. | reverse complement strand
CAATCCGCTCGACGACGGAAGCCTGGGCAAGTGGCAGGTGATCCGGTTCAACATCTCGCAGCTCACCCTGGACGCGGTGAAGCCCTTCGGCCTCGGCAACAAGGAGGCGCTGCGCTGCAAGAACATGTGGACGCTGGGCCTCACCCTGTGGATGTTCGACCGCGAGCGCGAGCCGATCGTGGAATGGCTCCGCTCCAAGTTCGCCAAGGCGGCGGAGCTTGCCGAGGCGAACATCGCCGCGCTCAACGCCGGCCATGCCTATGGCGAGACGGCCGAGATCGGCGGCCAGATACCGCAGCGCCACATCGACCCGGCGCCGGCGGAGCCGGGCCTGTACCGGACGGTGACCGGGGCCGAAGCGGTCTCGCTCGGGCTCGTCGCCGGAGCGCAGATGGCGGGGCTGCCGATGTTCTTCGGCGGCTATCCGATCACTCCGGCTTCCGCGATCCTCCACCACCTCTCCCGCCTCAAGGAATATGGGGTGACGACTTTCCAGGCGGAGGACGAGATCGCGGCGATCGGCTCCGCCATCGGCGCCAGCTATGCCGGGAGCCTCGGGGTCACCTCCTCGTCGGGACCGGGGATCGCGCTCAAGATGGAGGCGATGGGGCTCGCCATCATGACCGAGCTTCCGCTCGTCATCGTCAATTCGCAGCGCGGCGGCCCTTCGACGGGGCTTCCCACGAAGACCGAGCAGTCCGACCTCTACCAAGCCGTCTACGGCCGCAACGGCGACGCTCCGCTCCCGGTCATCGCCGCCCGCTCGCCCGCCGACGCCTTCGACTGCGCGATAGAGGCGTGCAGGATCGCGGTCCAATACATGACCCCGGTGATGCTTCTGACCGACGGCTATATCGCCAATGCCGCCGAGCCCTGGAAGGTGCCGGACATGGCGACCTATGAGCCTTTTCCGGTCCGCTTCTTCGAGGACGCGCCCAAGGACGGGGAGGGGTTCAACCCCTATGCGCGCGACGGCAAGCTTGCCCGGATCTGGGTGAAGCCCGGAACGCCCGGCCTCACCCACCGGATCGGCGGGATCGAGAAGAATGTCGGAACCGGCCATATCGACTATGCCCCGGCCAATCACCAGGCGATGTCCGATATCCGGGCGAACAAGGTGCTTGGGGTCGCGGACTCGATCCCGGAGCAGGAGGTCTGCCTCGGAGCGCCGGGAGCGAAGCTGGCCGTGGTCGGCTGGGGCTCGACCTTCGGGCCGATCCACCAGGCCGTTCGCCGGGCGAGGGGGCGCGGGCTGGACGTCGCCCATGTCCACATCCGCCACATCTGGCCGCTGCCCGCCAATTGCGGCGATCTGCTGCGCTCCTTCGGCCGGATCATCGTCCCCGAGATGAACAAGGGGCAGCTCAAGACCCTGCTTCGAGACCAGTATCTGGTCGATGCCCGGCCGGTGAACAAGGTCTCCGGCCAGCCCTTCAAGATCGCCGAGATCGAAGCGGCGATCGAGGAGGCCTTGCGATGAAGGCCGGCGATTCGCCTCCCCGCGCGAAGCGGGGGGAGGGGGACCACCCGAAGGGTGGTGGAGGGGTAACTGGCGCCGCCCCGGCGGATCGCGGGCGAACCCCGGGCTTTCGAGCCTTCTACCCCTCCACCAGGCTTCGCCTGGTCCCCCTCCCCATGCTCCGCATGGGGAGGCAAGCCTCGAGGACATCATGAACGAACTGACCAAGCTTACCGCCAAGGATTTCGCCACCGACCAGGAGGTGCGCTGGTGCCCCGGCTGCGGCGACTATGCGGTGCTGAAGGCCGTGCAGCGGACCATGCCGGAGCTCGGCGTCAGGCCCGAGAACATCGTCTTCGTCTCCGGGATCGGCTGCTCCAGCCGCTTCCCTTATTACATGGAGACGTTCGGCTTCCACACCATCCACGGCCGCGCTCCCACCTTCGCGACCGGGATCAAGCTCGCCAATCCCGAGCTCGACGTCTGGATCATCACCGGCGACGGCGACGCTCTGTCGATCGGCGGCAACCACACGATGCATGTGCTGAGGCGCAACCTCGACTGTCAGATATTGCTGTTCAACAACGAGATTTACGGTCTCACCAAGGGGCAATATTCGCCCACCAGCCGCGCCGGCACCCGCTCGCCCTCCACTCCGTTCGGGTCGGTGGATCGCCCCATAAGCCCCTGCGCCTTCGCGCTGGGCTCCGGCGCCCGCTTCATCGCCCGGGGGATCGACGTTCACAAGAACCTGCCCGAGGTGCTCAAGGCCGCCCACGCCCACAAGGGTGCGAGCTTCGTCGAGATCTACCAGAATTGCATCGTCTACAATGACGACGTCTTCGCGCCCTTCACCGCCAAGGAGAATGCCGGCAACCAGCTCTGGCTGAAGGCGGGAGAGCCGATGCTGTTCGCGAGCGGCACCCGCGGGATCGCGCTCGACCGGGAGGCGCTGGCGCTGAAGGTCGTCGACGTGGAAGGCGGCGACTGGCAGTCGGCGGGCGTTCTCGTCCACGATCCGAGGAACCGCTCGGTCGCCCATATGCTGGTGGAGATGCCGTTCGGCGCCTTCCCGACGGCGCTCGGAGTCCTTTACGAGGATCCGGCCCCCACCTTCGAAAGCGCCGTGGTGCGCCAGAATGCGGAAGCGGCGGCGGGCAAGACTCCGGACCTGCAGGCCCTCGTCTCGAAGGGCCAGAGCTGGATGGTGACCAAGGAGCCGCACGCCATATGATCTCCGCCGCGCTGCTGCTCGCGCTCGTCCCGCCAATTCCCGGCCTCCCGCCCGCCGCTTCCGTTTCCCGGCCGGAAGAGGAGCGGCTGGCTGCGGTGGGCTATTCCCCCGCAGCCTTGAAAATCATTCGTGAGGCGCCCGCTGTTGCCGAGCGGGACTTCGATAAAGAGTTCGCGGACTATTTTCTGCTTCGCAAGAAAGTGGACGAGGGAACCCTGTCCGCGGAGCAACTGCAGCAGGATCTGGACGCGAAACTTCATAAGAGAAGACTTGAATGGGCGCGCCGCGATGACGCGATCCTTCGCCGATTGCCGCGCGAGGACCGGCTTTTATACCTGGAGCAGATGCGGCGGCCGGTTCCGCCGCGGCCGCTGCTCTGGCCTGCTCCTCCCCCTGTCGACCCTACGCAGGAGCAGGTCGCGGCCTTTCGCAAGGAGCGGCTGGATCGGATGGCGAACGACGAGGCGCAATGGCGCCGGCTATCAGGACAGGAGCGGCTCGACTTTCTCATTCGCCTGAGCTCCCTCCCGCGTTAAGTTGGTAGTGCCGGCCGATGATCGGGGCGCAATCCCGGGGTCCAGAGCTGGATGGTGAAGGAGCCGCACGCGAGCTGAGGTGAAGCGTCATCCCGGCCCTTCGACGCCGCCTGCGGCGGCGCTCAGGATAAACTTCGGCGAAGCCGAAGGCCGGGATCCATGAACATCGCCGGCTGGAAACCCGTACGTCCGTGTTCATGGATTCCGGCCTTCGCCGGAATGACGGCTGGGCTACTTCCCCTTCGTCGCCGCCGCCTTGCGGTCGTTGCTTCGGGCCAGGAGGTAGAGGAGGGGAGAGAGGCCGAGGACGACGCCCATCACGGTCCCCATCGTCCGGCTGATCGTCCGCGCGGAATCCGGGCTCGAATTGGACGCGCTCGCGGCCATGTCCGCGAGATACCACCACAGGCCGGCGAGGATCAGCTCGAGCAGGACCAGCGAAAGGATCGTTCTTTTCGTTCTTGTCATGTTGTTCCCCCTTCTCAAGTGGGAAGGGTAACAGCGCCCAAGGCCACCGTCATCCCGGCGAAAGCCGGGACCTCAGGACGAGAAGTCGCTGCGGGTCTCCCCGAGGCCCCGGCTTTCGCCGGGGTGACGGGAGCGGGTCTCCCCGAGGCCCCGGCTTTCGCCGGGGTGACGGCTTGCTTCCTTCCGCCAACCCCGCCACCTACCGCGCCATGAACCAGCAGCCACGCGGGCGCCATCTCGTCGCCGCCGACCGCCGTTTCGCGACGGGCGGCGGGCTGCTCGCGCGTCTGCTGTCGGGGAGCTTCTCGCGGATCCTGGCGCGGATCGACCTCGGGCTCGAGCAAGGGGCGATCGAGGCGATTCTGCCGGACGGGTCGAAGCGGACCCTGGGCGGGCGCCGGCCGGGGCCGCGGCCGATCGTCCACCTGCACAGCTGGCGCTCGCTCGCGCGGCTGGTCAGCTCGGGCTCCGTCGGCTGGTACAAGGCCTGGGCGCTGGGTGAGTGGTCCTCCCCCGACCCGGTGCCGCTGTTCGAACTGTTCATGCTCAACGCCGAAAACCTGGGCGCGACCGCGCGGGCCAAGGGCCTGTTCCGGCTGGTCAACAGCATCGCGCACCGCTTCCGCGACAACGACAAGGAAGGCGCGCGCGAGAACATCTCCCACCATTACGATCTCGGCAACGATTTCTACCGCGCCTGGCTGGACGAGGGCATGACCTATTCCAGCGCCGTGTTCGCCGAACCCGTCTCGCCCGCCGAGCCGCTGGAGGCGGCGCAGGCACGCAAGCTCGGCCTGCTCCTCGACCGGCTCGCTCTGAAGCCGGGAGAGAAGCTTCTCGAGATCGGCTGCGGCTGGGGCTCGCTCGCCGAGGCCGCGGCGCGCGATTACGGGGCCGAGGTCACCGGCCTCACCCTCTCCGAGGCGCAGAAGGCCTATGCGGAGAAGCGGCTGGAGGCGGCGGGCCTCTCGGCGAGCTGCTCGATCGAGCTTACCGACTATCGCGACGCGCGGGGGCAGTATGACGCCGTGGCGAGCGTCGAGATGGTCGAGGCCGTCGGCCAGGATTATTGGCCGGCCTACCTCGGAAGCATCGCTCGGGCGCTGAAGCCCGGCGGCCGCGCCGCCATCCAATTCATCTCGATCCGCGAGCCGCTCTTCGAAAGCTACGCCGCCAGTGCCGACTTCATCCAGACCTACATCTTCCCCGGAGGGATGCTGATCAGCGAAGCGCGGCTCGAAGCGCTGGCGCTGGAGGCGGGGCTGGCGTGGCGCGACCGCCAGAGCTTCGGCCTCCATTATGCCGAGACGCTGAGGCGCTGGCGCCTTCGCTACGACCGGGCAGTGGCCGAAGGCCGGCTGCCGGCGGGCTTCGACGAGCCCTTCCACCGGCTGTGGCGTTATTATCTCATGTATTGCGAAGGCGGGTTCCGCGGCGGCGGGATCGACGTGGCCCAGGTGACGTTGGTCAGGGAAGGGGCCGGGACCTAAGTCGGGCCGGGTGCGTAGACGCGCAGCAGCCGGCCCAGCACTTCCATCCTGCCTTCGGAGCCGCGAACCCGTGCGAGCACCCGCTCCACCCGCGTGAGATCGCCCGCGCGCTCGTAATCGGCGGCGATCGAGGGCACTCTCTCATCGGCCCACAGGCCGCGGGCCTCGACCAGAGCGAAGGCAAGGTTCGCAAGGCGCCTCCGAAGCGCCGCTTCGTTCGGGATGCCGCTGTCCACCGGCATCGCCGTCAGCAGGGTCAGCCGCACGTCCGGATCCTCAATCGCCCGGGCATAAGCTATCGCGGCTTCGCCGCGACGGGCCCGGACGAGGCAGACGAAGGTCTGGAAGGCGTCGTTGGCGAACCCGCTCTCTTTCTCCTCCTCGCGGCTGCCGGCCCGTAGATTGCCGCGCGCCACGGCCACGGCGAGCTCCGCGGCGCTATCGCCGCCATAGGCGGCTCGGCACGGCAGCTCGACCAGGAACTTTCGGCGGATCCGAGGATCCCGGATCGCGGCCACCGCCCGCCGGGTCTCCGGCTGCCGTCCCGTCGCCGCCAGCACGGCGGCGAGCTCGCGGAAGGCATAGTCATTCTCCAGCGACGGCCCCCGGAGGGCGGAGTACCGGCGGCGGAGCCAGCCGACGGGATCGCGCCCGCCCTCCAGCATCGCCTCCACCGCCTGCAGGCGCCGAACATATTCCAGATCCCAATCATGGCCTTTGACGGACGCATGATGCGCGCGGGCGCTGGCCAGCGCCTCCCGAGCGCGCTCCGGCTCGCCGCGCTCGACCCATGCCAAAGCGAGCAGCGAGTGAAGCTCGGCGGGCCCGCGCCAATGGCGGTTGCGCAGCTGCTCGCGCCAGCGGTGGAAGAGCGGCAGATTGGCCCGGAACAGGGCTGGCGTTATCCGGGCCTGGAAGGCGGTTCCGGCGGCCGGCCAGAGATCGAGTGCTTCGGCGATCCGGCCCTGCTCCAACAGGCGCCGCATGCGATGCCCGGCAGAGGCCGCTTCATAGCCGTAAGTGGTATGCTCGGCGAGCAGCCGCGCCAGCTTGTCGTCGCCGGCGTCGAGGGCCAGCGGGAGCAGTTCTTCGAAGACGGCGTAGCC
>DASVTA010000418.1:0-13907 GCA_036387815.1 Allosphingosinicella sp. | reverse complement strand
CGGCGCGCGGGCTCGCGCCCGTTTCCAGATCGGCGACGTCGCGCGTGCCGCGGATCAGCGCGGCGATATAATCGATCACCTCATCGACCAGCTTGACCTCTCCGACGATCGCCAGCGCCGCGCCGATCTCGGCCGCGTCCGTCCGGCGTTCGACGCCCCATTGCCGGGGCTCCATCGCCGACTGGCGGGCGCCGTGACTCGCGATGATCCGCCGCTCCTCCTCGGCCGACGGATAATCCACCGTCTGCTTGAACAGGAAGCGGTCGAGCTGGGCTTCGGGCAGCGGGTAGACGCCCTGCTGCTCGATCGGGTTCTGGGTCGCCACCACCATGAAGCGCTCGCTCAGCGGCAGGCTTTCGCCGTCGATCGTGACGGTGCGCTCCTGCATCGCCTCGAGCAGCGCCGCCTGGGTCTTGGGCGGAGTCCGGTTGATCTCGTCCGCGAGCAGCAGTTCGGTGAAGATCGGCCCCCGGGTGAGGGTGAAGGTCGAGGTCTGGAAGTTGAACAAATTGGCGCCGATGATATCGCCCGGCATCAGATCGGGCGTGAACTGGATCCGGCCGAACTCGAGCCCGACGGCGCGGGCGAAGCTGTGCGCGATCAGGGTCTTCGCCGTCCCCGGCGGCCCTTCGAGGAGGATGTGGCCGCCCGCGAACAGAGCGACGAGCATCAGATCGACCGTCCCCTCCTGGCCGACCACCGCCTTCGACACCTCGCCGCGGATCGTCTCCGCCAGCCGCTGAACCTGACCTGCGCTCACCCGTGTTTCTCCCATTGCCATCGATGCAGCGCCTGTGCCGCCGCAAGCAGCTGATCCCGCCCCTTCGCCTGTTCCGCGGCCGAGGCCAGCGCCGAGAAGCGGGGCCGTCCCTCGAGCCTGTCGAGATAGTCGACGATCGCATCGTCGCGCAGCTTGGCGGGCACTGCGAACACCGCCACCGCTTTCTCGCGGATCATCTCGGCGTAGCGCCCGCCCAGCGCGGCCTCCCGCCGGGCCTGTCGGACCAGCGATGCCGCATTGTCGATCAGCGCCGCCTTTCCGAACGCGATCGCCCGCTCCGGCCGGCGCGGCCGCCCGAAGCGGGCGATCGCCTGCAGGCCCGCGAGCAGAAGGGCGGCGGCGATGGCGAGGGTGGCCGCCAGGAAGGGCGGATCGAACAGCAGCCGGAGCGGGCTCCGCGTCTGGCCGAGGCCGTTCAGGGTCACGTCGAACGTGATCGACTTCGCGCCGGTGGAATTGAGGAAATCGAGCATCGCCAGCGCCCCCGCGGCCTGCCGCCGGTCGGCCATGCCCCGGTTCGAGAGGAGGTCGGGGTCGGCGAGCAGGTACAAGGGTTCCTCCCCGACCTGGACCAGCACCGCGCGCCCCGCCCGGTCCCTGACGATCGGCTTCAGGCCCGGGCCGGCGACCGTCTGGAGCGGGCCGGGCGCGACGAGGCGAAGCTCCGCGGGGGCGTGGGCGGGAACCGTCTCGAGCGCGCTTCCGCCGCCGCGATGCCGCTCTATGTTCAGCGAACGCCCCGGGGCGAGCGTCCGCTCGGGATCCCAATTCGGCTTGAGGCCCTCCACCAGCACCCAGCCGCTATGCTCGGGATCGGGAGCGGTCCGCCACTTGGGCAGCACCACCAGCGTCACCTTGCCTCTCCGTCGCGCCAGCGCCTCGGTCATGTCCTTGAAGCCCGTTTCGGGCGTCAGGACGACGAGATCCTCGGTATCGAGCAACTGCTCGTTGCGCAGGATGAGCGGGTTTCGCCCGGTCGCCCGGGCGAGCCGGACGATCCCGCTGAAGCCCGTCGCCGCGTTCGACAAGGCGTGGGCGCCGCCGTTGCGGCCCAAGCGAAGGTCCGGCGCATAGGCGCCGAGGACCAGCATCGCGGCGAAGGCCAGGATCCCGATCGCGACGACCAGCAGGATCGTGGCCGGCCTGAATATCCCTTGGGCGCCCGTTGGCGTGGCGTCGACGTCGCTCATCCGCGCCACGTCCCGGGCAGGACGAGATCCGCATAAGCGGCGCGGGCCGAGGTCCACTCGTCCGCCCCGACGGCCCGGCCGCCGAAGAGGCTCCGCTCGACGAGGCCGGCGATCCGGGCGAACAGGCTTCGCGCCGGCACGGGCAGCGCTTCGGCGGAGGCGAGCTCGCGGCTGGTCAGCGCGGGCCGGACCAGCCGCGGCCGGCGGCGGCCGATATCCTCGATCGACCGGAACAGGAGATGGTGCACGGCTTCGGCGTAGCGGCCCTGCGCCGCAAGCGCGTCCGCTTCCCGCAACCAGGAGCGGGCCGGCGCGGCCTCCGGCGCCCAGGTCTCCTCCTCGGCCGGCGCCTCCGCCGGGGCCGCGGTGCGCCGGCGCCCAAGCCGCCACTCGCCCTCGCGGATCCGCCGATAGAGCATCACCGCGAAGGCCGCCGCGGCCACGGCGAGCACGGTCCAAAGCAGGATCCGCGCATAGGGTGCATCGGGCATGAAGCTTCCGATCCAGCGGAAGAACGGCCCTACCGTCTCGTCCAGCCACTTCGAGAAGTCGGAGATCCATTGCGGCGCCCGCGGCGGCGGCGGCGCCGGCCGCAGGGTGAACTGGATCGACGGATCGGCCTTCAGCGCTTCATGCGCCGCCGCCAAGCCGTCGGCGGCGCCTGCCGCGTCCTGAGCCTTTTCGGCGATTGGATCCCTCCCCCCGCGCCACCCGCGGCCCGACGAGCGAGAATTAGACGAAGCCTTGGCGCGCGCAACGGCAAAATGCTGGACAGCGGACGGGCCGGTGGCCAGTCTGTGCTGGGGCAAGAAGGGGAATCATCATGGCGACCATCGTGGCGGAAGCTGGCGACCGCAGCGTCTCGATCGGACGGATATTCAGCCGCGCCTTCGGGACCATCGGCAGGAATCCGGTGGCGACGCTCGGCATCGCCTTGCTCTTCAGCGCCTTGCCGTGGATGCTCATAATCTATGCGATCGCCTCCCTGGGGCTCCAGGGCTTCGCGGCCCTGGGCACGATAGCGACCGTCGCGGTCGCGATATTCTCCACCGTGGTCTTCATCCTGCTCTCGATGATCACCCAGGGCGCGCTGGTGCGGGCGACGGTCGCCTACAGCCAGGGACGCAAGGCCAGCTTCGCCGAATCGGCGATGGCGGGCCTGGCCGTCGTGCTTCCGCTCTTCCTGCTCGCGCTGCTGAGCGCGCTCGGCTTCGCCCTGGGCCTGCTCCTGCTGGTGGTGCCCGGGATCATGCTCTACGTCATGTGGTCGGTCGCCGCGCCGTCGCTGGTCGAAGAACGGCTTGGACCGATCGAGGCGATCCGCCGCAGCCACTATCTGACGAGAGGGGCCCGCTGGAAGATCTTCGCCCTGATGCTCCTCCTCGTCGTCATCTACTGGCTGTTCACCACCGCCACCCAGATGCTCAGCATAATGTGGTTCGCCCCCGGCAGCATGGAGGTGGACGTGGGCGGCCCCGGGATGGACCCGATGCGGGACGCGATGAGCAGCTTGATGGTCGGCGTTCTGATGGTCAGCGTCCTCTCCGGGACGATCACGTCGGCCGTATGGGGGGTGATCATGTCCTCGCTCTATGTCGAGCTGCGCAACTGGAAGGACGGACCGCAGACCGAGCAGCTCGCCGACATATTCGGCTGAAGCACCGCTTCCGGCGAAGGCCGGGCTCCAGGGCGAGAGGGGTCCGCATGCCGGCCGGCACCGGGATTCGAGCGGGCTCGCGGTTGACCCGATACCGGCCCGCCCCTAGGGGAATGCCCCGTTGGGGCCCTTAGCTCAGTCGGTAGAGCAACTGACTTTTAATCAGTAGGTCGCTGGTTCGAACCCAGCAGGGCTCACCACCGCCTCCCGGCCGCCCGCGGCTTGCCCGCCCTCGCCCGGCGGCCGCCCGTAGCGCCGAGCCGGGCCTGGGCTGCGACGGGCGGGCCGGTCGAGCCGCGATTGCGGGTCGCAACCGCCGCCGAAGCGGGTATCGTCGGTGCCGGGTGCGCACGAGCGGGTCGGGCGCCGGAAGAATGCAGATCGAGGCGGTCCTATGCGGTTTGTCGCTTTTCTCACATGGCTCCTGATTGCCGCCGCTTCACCCGCCTGGGCGGGGTCTTCCCCTCGGCTGCAGTCGCTCGAGCAAAGGCTCGCGGCCATGGCTTCCGAAAATCCGGGCGAGTACGGCTTCGCCGCTCTCGACCTGGCGACCGGAGAGTCGATCAGCTTCAACGGCCATGAGGCCTTCCCGATGGCGAGCACGATGAAGATCGCCGTGGCGGCCGCTTACCTGGAGGAGGTCGACGCCGGCCGGCGCACGCTGGACGACGCGATCGCCGGGACCTCCGCACTCAAGCTGATGGACTCGATGATCGTGCGCAGCGACAATCGCGCCACCGATCTGCTGATGGCCAGCCTCGGCGGACCGGCCGCGGTCGACAATTGGCTTCGCGGCCACGGCCTCGCCGGCATCCGGGTGGACCGCACCATTGCGCAGCTGCTCAGCGCTCGCAGGGATTTGCGCGATATCCGCGATTCGAGCACGCCGACCGCCATGCTCGGCCTGCTTCGGCTGATCGATTCCGGAGCGGCCCTGAAGCCCCAGAGCCGTTACCTGCTCCTCGACATGATGCGCCGCTGCGCGACCGGCTCCAACCGGATCCGCGGAATTCTTCCTCCCGGGGCCACCGTGGAGCACAAGACCGGTACGCTGTCGGGCTATACCGGCGACGTCGGGTTCCTCACCACTCCGGCCGGACGCAGGATCGCGGTCGCCTTCTTCGCCCGGGGCGGTTCCAACCGGCCGGCCGTCATCGCAACCGCCGCGCGGGCCATATACGACGCTTTCGGGTCGGAAGCCGCCGGGACGATCTCGGCCCTTCCGGACGGCGGCGAGGCGCCGGGGCGCCACTCCGCCGCGCGCTGAGCCGAAAGCCTCCCGCGCAACCCCGCTCCGACCTTGCCGGAGCGGCCCTCGACCCAATCAGCGGCGCGACCCCCCTCTCCCGCTTTACGCGGGAGAGGGGGGACCCAAGCCTAAGGCTTGGGGGTGAGGGTCTTGCTGACTTCGATGTACAGACCCTCACCTCCCACCGCTTCGCGGCGGGCCCCTCCTCACCCGCGGAAGGCTGGAGAGGGGATTTTCCCGGCTGCCCTAGGCCGATGGTCTCTCTAGCTCGCTACAACCGCTCTGGACCGGCACTGCGCAGTGCAGCGCCTTGAGCTGAAACGCCTCCGCGAGCGCTCTTCGCCGCGCTCTCGCCGCCGGAGTCACGGCGCGCTCGAGCGCCCGCAATTCCTCGACGGCGCGACGAGCATAATATCTCTCGTTCGATTCCATTCACCCGCTCCCCCGCGATTCGAACGGACTAACATGATTTAGTTGCGGTGCCGAATCGATCCGGCGCGGCGGCTGCACGGACTGGACAGCCGGCGCCGCGACCGGGCAGGGAATGGCGATGGCGCGGCTCCTCTTTCCGTTGACGATCGGCCTGCTTGTGCTCGCCGTCGTCGCCGCATTGCTTCTCGGCGGTCCGAGTTCGGGGGTCGATCCGGCCGTTCTGGCGGCCTTCGCCGGCTCCCCGCTGGTGCCCGCCGCCCGGCTGCTGACTCATCTCGGCGACGTCGTCACGGTGCTCGCGGCGGCTCTGCTCGCCGCCGGCTGGCTGCTGCTGCGCGGACACCGGCGCCGGGCCATCCTGCTCCTCGTCATCGTCGCGTCGGAGCGCCTGCTCATCGAAGCGATGAAGAACCTTTTCGACAGGGCCCGTCCCGATCCGCTGGGCCATGAGGTCGCCGTCCACAATCTCGCTTTCCCGAGCGGCCATTCGGCCAATGCGATGGCCGGATGGCTCGCCATCGCTCTCCTCGCGACGAGCCCGGGGCTGAGGCGGCCCGCCGTCGCCCTCGCCTTGGCGATCGCCCTGGTCACCGGACTGTGCCGGCTGGTGCTGCAAGTGCACTGGCCGACCGACATCGCCGGCGGCTGGGCGTTCGGCGCCGCCTGGACCCTGCTTCTCGTCCGGCTGTTCGGAACCGCTCCTCCGGCGCGGCATTGATCCCGCCGAGAAGGAGACGCTCATGACCGACCGCAACGACCGCGGCGCCGACCGCGCCGAAACCGCCCGCCGGACCGACGACAGCGAGATCATCGACAAGATGGAGGACGCCCCCGACTTCGCAAGCTCGAGCGGCGGCAACCTGCAGCGGGACATCGGCACCCGCGACGAAGTCAAGGATCAGGTCGGCGACGGCGACGGAGTCACGAGGGTCCGCGACAGTGACAAGCCGGAGCAGGCCAACCTGCCGAGGTTCAACGAGAAGTAGGGGCGAACCGGACCAACGCCTCTCCCGTCCTTACGGGAGAGGAGGGACCCGCCGCGCAGCAGTGGGAGGTGAGGGTCTCGCTGAGCTGCGTGTAAAGACCCTCACCTCCCAAGCTTCCCTTGGGCCCCTCCTCTCCCGCGAAGGCGGGAGAGGGATGGTCCGCTTCAGCGCCCGGAGGGATGGCCTCACGGCTAGCGCCTGAACACCAGCGCCAGATTATTCGCCGGCATCTCGACCAGCCGCTCGAGCCGAAGCCCGTTCTTGCCGGCCTCCGCTTGGACCGACTCGAGATCCCGCAGCCCCCACTCCGGGTTCCTCACCCGCAGCGACTGGTCGAACGCCTCGTTGCTCGGAGCGGTCGGAACGCCGCCCCGGCGATAGGGCCCATAGAGGACGAGCGGCGCCCCCGGCCCGAGCAGCCGGCCGGCGCCGCGCATCAGCCCTTCGGTGGCGGACCATGGGCTGATATGGACCATGTTGACGCACAGGATGGCGTCCGCCGCCTCCACCGGCCAGGCGGCGACCGAAGCGTCCAGCCGGACCGGCTGGAGCAGGTTGGGCGGCCCCTCCTCCACCCGCCACGCCTCGATCGAGGCAAGTGCGGCCGGATCGGGATCGGACGGCTGGAACAGGAGATCGGGAAAGGCCGCGGCGAAAAAGGCCGCATGCTCTCCGGTCCCGCTCGCGATTTCCAGCAGCCGACCGCGCTCCGGCAAGTGCTTTCGAAGCACCTCGAGAATCGGTTCGCGGTTTCGCTCGGCGGCAGGCGACCGGCGGCGCATCGATGCGGCCGGTCCGGAAGCGGGTGGAGACGGCGGGTCGGTCAAGGCTTCCTCGGCTGAAACGGTCGGCGCGGCCGGACCCTAGCGCGGACGGCCGATTGACAGAAGCGTTTCGGCTCCTTTAGCTTCCCTCGAACAGGGGGAGACTATTCGTGAAATGGCAGCATCTTAGCCTCGGCGCCGGAGCGCTGGGAGCCGCTCTCGTCGGACCCGCGCAAGTCGCCAACGCCCAGGCCAAGCCGGGCTCGGCCTATGTCCAGTGCGACGGTCAGCCGGACAATGTGTCCAGCGGAGAAACGGCGGCTCGACTGCTCGGGGCGGTGACTCTCCTCGGCCTCTTCGCGCCGTCTCCGGAAGCGCCGGACGCGTCCAAGCGCAAGTTCGGAGCGGAAGGAGTCGCGGCCTGCACGTCGCTGCTTTCGGGCGACAAGCTGGAAAGCAGCGCCAAGCGGCGGCTTGGGCTGATCATGGGCCGGGCGATCCACCAGATCGAGGCGAAGAATTACGAAGCCGCGATCGCCGACGTCGCGCTCGCCCGCCGCGAGGCCGAGGCGGCCGGCCTGACCGCCGACCCCTATTTCGCTCGGTCGCGCGGGCGCGCCTTCGATCTGGTCGAAAGCGCCGCCCTTGCCCGCCTCGGCCGCGCAGAGGAGGCCCGCCAGGTGAGCCTGCGTGGGGCCGGCGCGCTCCAATATGCATTGTTCGGCCTGTTCAGCACCCCCACTTACGGGACCCTCACGGCCACGCCTTCGGAGGCCGAGGAGCGGCTTCTCGAATGGCGGTCGCGGCTTGCGCCGGCCATGGCGACGCTTCGCGCCGACCGGCTCGACCTGGCCGGGCGCTTCGCCGAGTCGGCGCGGATAAGGGACGCGCTCGTCGAGTACGACTCGGAGCATTCGCCCGACACGAACGGGTCGCTGATCCTCGCCCAGTCGGCGGTCGCGCACGCGCTGGCGGGGAACGCCGCCGCCGCCGCCGAGCGGGCCAAAGCCGCGCGCGAGAATTCGGAGAAGCGCAAGGCCGCCGGCAAGCCCGAAACCGACGCGGTTCAGTTCATCGAGGCGCTCGATCTGTACTCGATCGTGGAAACCGCGAATTCCGGCGACCTGAAGGCGGCGCGCCGGCTCTTCGCCGCGCGCTCTCAATGGGCGAGCGCGTCGCTCGGAAGCGTGATGGAGGTCAACCGCCGGCTTCGGCAGGGAGCGGCGGCGGACGAGCTGATCGGCGGCCTCGCCCGCGACGGCGCCCAATTGTGGAAGGAACAGGCGGACACCAATCGCGCCGCCCTCGTCTCCAAGGACGGAGACAACAGGACGCTCTTCGGGCTGGTCCCGGCGCTGCGCTCCGCGAGCGCCTACGAGGCGATGTCGAAGAATGTCTGGCGGACCGACAAGTCGAAGCTCATCCTGAAGCTCAAGACCGACGCTTCCAAGTCGAAGATGGAGCTCATGTACCTGCCCTTCGCCGATCCGCTGGTGGCGATGGAGGCTTACGTGCTCCACGCGGCGCTGGTCGCGCGCTCGCGCGGGCACCAGGGGTTCGTGTTCACTCCGGTCCTCTCCGACAAGGTCGCGGGCGGCGCGTTCCGGAGCGGCAATCGCGGCGACAAGGGCTTTCCGGCCGATCTCTTCATTTCCGCGGACGACGTGATCGCCAAGCTCGGACCGATCATGCCCAGCCCCGAGACGATCGCGGCTCGGCCGAAGGCGTAGTGAGGCCCCGCACGCGCTCGACGGCCGTCCGTCAGGCGGCGGCCGGGGGCTCCGCGGCGGGGGAGGAGGCGCTTGTTTCCGCCTTTTCGCCTCCGGTCCAGTCGTAGCGTCTCATGAACAGGCCGATGCTGATGGGCAGGGTCGAGTAAGCGAAGGCGGCGAACGGCCCGAAGCGGGTGAAGGAGAGCAGGATCGAAACGATCCCCGTCGCCGCGAGGATCGTCCAGATTGCGATCTCGCCCTTGGCCTCCGCTCGCCCCGAGCGGTCCAGCTCCGGATTGCGGCGCGCGTCGGCGAACAGCGCCGCCAGGGTCGCGCACATCAGCACGAAGCCGGTGCCGTAGACGGCGAACAGGCCGGCGACGTTGCCGCCGAAACCGCCGCCCTGGCCGGTGAAGAAGATCGCCGTCGCCGCCGCCATCGCCCGAAGCGGCTGGATGTAGATCAGCACCAGGAAGACGAGCAGAAGGGTCAGGCACAGCGAACGCCAGTCGCCTTCGCCCCGAAGCCGGCGCCAGCGCACATGGGCGAACCAGAAGAGGACGACGATGGCGAAGCCGAAAGCGAAAGCGGGAATGTCGCCGAGCGCGCGCACCAGCGCGTTGGAGTCGGAAGGCGCCCCCGCGCCGCCGATGACGAGCAGGCTGACCGCGAACGCGAAAGCCGCGTCGGTGAAATTATCGAGCCGCCCCGCCGACGTGGTCATGGCAGACGGTTAGAACGGGGCCGAAATGGAAGCAAGCTCCGGCCGGCATTCCTCCCCGAGCTCGCTCGGGGAGGGGGACCGCGGCGCGAAGCGTCGTGGTGGAGGGGCAAACGCAAAGAGATTCCCCCTCCACCAGGCTTCGCCTGGTCCCCCTCCCCGAGGCAAGCTCGGGGAGGAACTCGAGGGTTGCCGCCTTACTCCGCCGCCTCGGCCGTGGGCGGCTCCTTCCAGACCAGCACCGGCTTCCTCGCCGCCAGCGTTTCGTCCAGCCTCCGCCTCGGCGCGTGGACGGGAGCCGACTTGAGGCTCTGGTCGCCCGCCTTGGCCCGTTCCGCCACCGAGCGCAGCGCGCCGATGAACTGGTCGAGGGCCGCCTTCGATTCCGTCTCGGTCGGCTCGACCAGCATGGCCCCGTGGACGACCAGCGGGAAATACATGGTCATCGGGTGGAAGCCCTCGTCGATCAGGCCCTTGGCGAGATCGAGCGTGGTGAGCCCGCCGGCGAAGCCTTTGTCGCTGAACAGCGCCTCGTGCATGCACGGGCCGCTGTCGCCGAAGGGCGCGTCGAGCAGGTCGTCGAGGCGCCTCAGCACGTAATTGGCGTTCAGCACGGCGTCCTCGGACACCTGCCTCAGGCCGTCGGCGCCGTGGCTCATGATGTAGGCGAGGGCCCGGGTGAACATGCCCATCTGGCCGTGGAAGGCCACCATCCGGCCGAAGCTGGAGCCGTGATGCTCCCCCGCGGTCTCCTCCTCGACGAGGGCGAAATGATCGCCCTGCTTCTCGACGAACGGGAGCGGAGCGAAGGGGGTCAGGGCCTCGGAGAAGACCACCGGGCCCGAGCCCGGCCCGCCGCCGCCGTGCGGGGTGGAGAAGGTCTTGTGGAGGTTGATGTGCATCGCATCGATGCCGAGGTCGCCCGGGCGGACCCGACCGACGATGGCGTTGAAATTAGCGCCGTCGCAATAGACGAGGCCGCCCGCTTCGTGGACCGCCCGGCTGATCTCCGTCATTTCCGGCTCGAACAGGCCGCAGGTGTTGGGGTTGGTGATCATCACCGCCGCCACGTCCGGCCCGAGCCGCGCCTTCAGCGCCTCGAAGTCCACCCGGCCGCGAGCGGTCGCGGGAATGCTCTCGACCCGGTAGCCGACGAAGGCGGCGGTGGCCGGATTGGTGCCGTGGGCGCTCTCGGGCACGAGGATGACCTCGCGCGCGTCTCCCCTCGCCTCGAGCGCGGCGCGGATGGCGAGAAGGCCGCAAAGCTCGCCGTGGGCGCCCGCCTTGGGGCTCATCGCGACGCTGTGCATGCCGGTGAGCGCCACCAGCCATCCGCCGAGCCGGGCAATCAGCTCGAGCGCGCCCTGGACCGTGTCCACGGGCTGGAGCGGGTGGATGTCCGCGAAGCCGGGAAGCCTCGCCACTTTCTCGCACAGCCGCGGATTGTGCTTCATCGTGCACGAGCCGAGCGGGAAGAGCCCGAGGTCGATCGCATAATTCTGGCGGCTGAGCCGGGTATAATGGCGGACGGCCTGCGGCTCCGAAAGGCCGGGCAGGTCGATCGGGCGATGGCGCTCGAGCCCGGCGAGGCGTGAAAGCCCCTTCCCTTCAATAGACGGGTTTGGGGTGGGACTTGTCGCCGACGCCATATCCTCGATGTCGACTCCGCAGCCATCCTGCTCGCCGAGCTCGAAGATCAGCGGCTCCTCGAGCATCAGCGCCCGGTTGCCGGTGAATGTGGGCGGAGCGGCCTCCGCGGCCTCGGGCCGGGTGGGACGGCCTTCACGGTTCATGCTCATGCCAGCGCCTCCTCGAGCGCGAATTTGCCGCTCATCCTGAGTAGCCGCTGAGCGAAGTCGAAGCGGCGTATCGAAGGACGGTCCTTCGATACGAGCCCTCGCCAGGCTCGGTCTCTACTCAGGATGAGCGATATGGGGTAAATGCTCATGCCAGCGCCTCCTCGAGCGCCGAACACAGCGCTTCGACATCCTCGTCGGTCGACGTCTCCGTCACCGCCACCACCAGCCCCTGCTCCAGCGCCTCGACGCCCGGGTAGAGGCGGCCGAGAGAAACCCCGCCGAGCACGCCCCGATCCGCCATGGTTCGGGTCACCGGCCTCGCCTCCCTGGGCAGGCGAAGGGTGAATTCGTTGAAGAAGGTCTCATTGACCAGCTCCACTCCCGGCACTCGCGCCAGCCGTTCGGCCGCCGCCGAGGCGCGGGCATGGTTCACCGCCGCGAGCCGCCTCAGCCCCGTCTCGCCAAGCAGGGTCATGTGGATCGAGAAAGCGAGCGCGCACAGGCCGGAGTTGGTGCAGATGTTCGAGGTCGCCTTCTCGCGCCGGATATGCTGCTCGCGGGTGGAGAGGGTGAGGACGAAGCCGCGCTTCCCTTCGGCGTCGACGGTCTCTCCGGCCAGCCTCCCCGGCATCTGCCGCACATATTTGTCGCGCGTGGCGAAGAGGCCGACATAGGGCCCGCCGAAATTGAGCCCGACCCCGATCGACTGGCCTTCGCCGACGACGATGTCGGCGCCCATCTCGCCGGGCGGGCGGATCAGCCCCAGCGCCACCGGCTCGGTCACCACTGCGACGAGCAGCGCGCCTTTCTCATGCGCCCGCTCCGCAAGGGCGGACAGGTCGCCGATCCGTCCGAGGATATCGGGATATTGCACGACGACGCAGCTTGTCTCCCCGTCGATCCGATCGAGCAGCTGCGCGGTGTCGGGCTCCGGCGCCAGCTCGGGCGCGCCGGTCACCAGGACGTCGCCCGTGAACCGCGCCATCGTCTTCGCCACCGAGACGTAATGCGGGTGGAGGCCCGAGGAGAGGATCGCCTTGCCGCGCCGGGTGATCCGCCGAGCCATCCCGATTGCTTCCCAGCAAGCGGTCGAGCCGTCGTACATCGAGGCATTGGCGACGTCGCAGCCGTAGAGCCGGGCGACCTGGGTCTGGAACTCGAACAGCGCCTGCAGCGTGCCCTGCGCGATCTCCGGCTGATAGGGCGTGTAGCTGGTCAGGAACTCGCCGCGCTGGATGAGATGATCGACCGACGCCGGGATATGGTGCCTGTACGCCCCGCAGCCGAGGAAGAAGGGCACGTCGCCCGCGACCAAATTCTTTCGGGAAAGCCGGGCGAGCTCCCGCTCCACCGCCATTTCGCTCAGATGATCGGGCAGCTCCCGAATCTTCTCCGCCAGACGGGCGGCTTCGGGCACGTCGACGAACAGATCGTCGATCGTGGAAGCGCCGACCG
This sequence comes from Allosphingosinicella sp., assembly GCA_036387815.1. Classification (GTDB taxonomy): domain Bacteria; phylum Pseudomonadota; class Alphaproteobacteria; order Sphingomonadales; family Sphingomonadaceae; genus Allosphingosinicella. The sequence continues at coordinate 1,161 of DASVTA010000418.1, read as the reverse complement.
CTCGGAGCATTTCCTGCCGGTCGGAGTCGGCGAGGGGTAGGTAACGCATCAGCTGGGGTTCCTGTGGAGAGAGGGCGACCCTTTTGCCTCCCGGCGAGCGGAGCTCGTGGGGAGGCGGACCAACCGAAGGGTGGTGGAGGGGTAGAAGGCTAAGAAGACGGGGTTCGAGCGGGATCCGCCGAGCCCTCGGCAGATATTCCTCCACCAGGCTTCGCCTGGTCCCCCTCCCCAGGCGCGGCCTGGGGAGGCAAAGAGCGCGCTCATTCTTCCGGCTTCCTCATAGTGAAGCGCAGCCGCACATAATCGGCGACCCAGCTGCCGTCCGGCTGCTGGAGCCGCGGCCGCACCCGCGCCTCGACCGCCGCGGCGACCTCGTCCCGGTCCGCCGCGGCCACCCCGGCGATGTCGAGCATGCCGGCGCGGAAGGTCTTCACCCAGGCGGCGACCCCACCGGCCGGAAGCGCAGTGGGCCGGGGGATCAGCTGAGCCTGTATGCCCGTGAAGCCGGCGCAGGCGTAAAGGCGGACGAACTCCTCGCAGGTCGGGTACCATTGCGGGTCCTCGGCGGGCAAAGCATAGCCGCGGCCGCCGAGCTCCTCCCGGATCCCCGAGCGAAGCGAGGCGATGTTTCCCGCTCCGCCCATCTCGCCGACGAAGCGGCCGCCCGGCTTCAGGATCGCGAACACGCCGGACGCGACCGCGTCTGGATCCAGCATCCAGTGGAGGGCGGCGTTCGAGAAAGCCGCGTCGAAATGCCCGAAGCGCGCCACCTGGCCTTCCAGGTCGAGCGCCTGGGCGTCGGCGACGAAGGCGTCGACCCCCCGGCCCCGCGCCGCCTCGACCATCGCCTCGGAGGCGTCGAGGCCGATCACCCGAGCGCCTGAATCGATGATCTTGCGGGTCAGAGCGCCGTCGCCGCAGCCGAGATCGACGATCATCTCGCCCGGCTTCGGATCGAGCAGGCGAACCGCGGCCGCACCCAAAGTGGGCACGAAGGCGGCATTCTGGGCATAATCGCTCGCGCACCAGCGCGAGGCCTGGTTCACCATGGCGGCAGCTCCTTCGAAGCGTTCATGGTGAAGCAACCCGCCAGATATCGGCCGGCTCCTGCAAAGGAGCCGAGCGCTAACCTGAGTGACTCTGATTTCCTTGAAGCGTTCA
>DASVTA010000417.1:0-3481 GCA_036387815.1 Allosphingosinicella sp. | reverse complement strand
AGCTGCTTCGCGGTCTCACCAACCCGATCGCAGTCAAATGCGGCCCTTCGCTGACGAGCGACCTGCTGCTGCGCCTGCTCGACCGGCTGAACCCGGTTCGGGAGGCGGGGCGGATCACGCTCATCGCCCGGATGGGCGCTTCCAGGCTCGGACAAGTGCTCCCGCCTCTGCTTCGCGCCGTGCGGGCGGAGGGGCACCCGGTGCTTTGGTGCTGCGATCCGATGCACGGCAACACGATCAGGCTCCGCAACGGCTTCAAGACCCGGCCGATGGCTCGTGTGCTCGCGGAAGTAGACCATTTCTTCGACTCCTGCCGGGCCGAGGGCGCGCACCCCGGCGGCCTCCATCTCGAGATGACCGGGCACGAGGTCGCCGAATGCACCGGCGGCGCCGGCGGCCCCACCGAGCGGGACCTTCCCGCGGGTTACCGGAGCCAGTGCGACCCGAGGCTCAACCCGGCCCAGGCGATGGAGGTGGCGCAGCGCGTCGCGGGCGAGCTACGCCGCGCCCGCGGCGCCGAGGCCGCCTGATCGTCACTCCGGCGAAAGCCGGGGCCTGGTGAAGATCCGTCACCCGCGCGAAAGTGGAGACCCGCTCCCGTCACCCCGGCGAAAGCCGCGGCCTCGCGGAGACCCGCCGAGACTTTCCGTCCCGAGGTCCCGGCTTCCGCCGGGATGACCGGGGATCACCCTGCCCTCGCCGCTTCCAGCATGCCCGCAGGGCACGGCCCCAGCAGCTCGCGGGCCGAGCCGCTGCCGTCGAGCCACGGGCCCCAGCTTTCGGCGGAGAGCACGGCCACCTGGCGATGGTGGTAGGGCGTGACGTCCGGGCCCGGCTCGGTGGTCAGCATGGTGAAGGCCTCGCCCTGGTCGCCCGAGCGCCACAGTCCCGCGATACAGAACCAGTCGCGGCCGGGCATCGTGAACAGCCACCTGTCCTTGCGCTTGTCCGCCCGCGGCGCCTTCGGCGCGGTGAATTCGTAGAAGCCGTCGGTGACGATGAGGCAGCGGCCGCCTTTCCGGCTATTGGCGAACTCGCGCCCGTCGGAACGGAAATTGTAGACGGGCTTGCCGCCGGGGCCGGGCCAGCTCCAGCGCCGCTGGACCAGTTCCCCGGCGCCTTCGCCCCAGCGCACGATCGGCGCCCGGTCGGTGATCCGGATCTCGGCGCGCGGCTCGGCATTGGGCATTCCTTCGGGGAAGCGCAAAGGGATCCGAAGCTGCTCGAACGCCGCGGCAATGGCGTCGGGCGCGACCTTGTTGCTGTAGAGATTGCACATGCCCCGGCTCCTAAAGCGCCGGCGGCGGCTCCGCCAGCTTGACAGCGAAAGGCGCTCCCCCGATATGCGCCCTCTCGCAAGCGCATTGGCCCCTTCGTCTAGTGGTCCAGGACGTCGCCCTCTCACGGCGAAAACACGGGTTCGAGTCCCGTAGGGGTCACCAAAGCGCTGAAAAGCCGAAGCTTCGAAAAGTATTCGCCCTCCCTCGCCGGGAAGAGGCCGGCCACATCCGCCTCCATGCCGTCCGTGCCGTCAGGACACCACGCGCAGCCCTGTCGGCTCGCTGACCCACCGGCCGGCGCTCCGAACCAGGCGGAACTCCGCGCCATTGGCGCCGAGGTTCCCATAGGTCGCGACCGCCATGAAGCGAAGGCCGGCGGGCTTCTTCTCCATCACGCGCACCGTGTAGAGCATCGCCTGGTCGCGGCTCGCAGTGACGTAAGGGAAGATGTCGAACGCGCATTCCGATGCAGGAAAGCCGGGCAGGCCAAGCTCTCGCGCCAGCGCTTGCCGAAGGGCTTCCGGCGGGTCCGTGAGCTTGCGGTCCGCTCCGTCCACCCCGAAGCAGACGGCTTTCTGGGGCGGGAACGGCTTCGCCTGCGCTATCGCCGCCCGGAACATCGCTTCGAGCTGATCGACCGGCAGTTGCGGTTCGGCGGCCGTGGCGCCGGCTTGCCCCGCGCCTGGAGCCGGAGCCCCGGCGGGCGCACCGGGGGCCCCGGTGGTCACCGGTGCGCGGCCTGACGTTTCCTGCTGCGGCGCACAGCCCGGGGGCAGCAACAAACAGGCTGCGAGGAAGTAGCGACTGCTCATCTTCGGTGAACGCCCCAGTCGGGCGGCGGTGCCGGGACCCCATTCCGCCACGCGCCCTCATGGCCGCACGCGGAGGCCATTCATCGCCCACTCATGCGGATGTGCCAGTGTCGCAACGTGCGTGCGTTCCGTTCAATCCCTCCGATCCTTCTGGCCGCTCTCGCCTCGGCCTGCGCGACGGCCCCGGCTGCCCGGCCGGATCCCTCCGTCTCCGCCGGCGCGCCGCCGGAAGCGCAAGGCCCGACGGCCGTCACCGCCGCGGCGCCAAGGGCGCTCGCCGAGGTCCAGGGCGAATGGGACATCGTCGAATTCGACGGGCACCGGCCCCCGCGCCTCGACACGGACGGGCAGCGGCACGCCTATGTGGACATCGGCGCGGGCGGGATGCGGTTCGCGATCAGCTGCAATCATTCGGGAATGGCGGGTTCGATCGGCGCCGGCGGCGTGCTGATCCCCGCCGTTCCCGATCAGGGCATGACGACCCAGATGGGCTGCGGCCCGGAGCGCGAGGCGCGCGACGAGCGCTTCTTCGGCTTCTTCCGCTCCCGGCCGAAGGTGGCGCTGCTTAGCGACGGGCGGCTGCGCCTGGAACGACCGGGCCACTCGCTGCTGCTCGAGCGGTCCGAGGTGCGGCGGCTCGCTTACGGCCCGCCGCTGGCGGAGATCGCCGGCACATGGCGAATCCTCTCCTTCACGCGCTTCGTCGGCGGCGGTTACCATGGCTGGGGCCCCATGTTCGCTCCGGGCCGGCTTCGGATCGAGGGGTCGGTGACCCGCTATTCCCGCTGCCCGCAACTGGCCGTCGGCTTCCGCTATACCGCCGATTTCACCTTGCTTCGCCAGGGTCCGGCCGAAACGCCGGGCGGCGCGTGCAGCGGAGCCGAGCCCAAGGCGACCGACGTCGAGCGGATGCTGGCTTCCTTGCTCGAGCAGTCGCCGCATGCGGAACGCGTGCCCGGCGGCGGCTACCTCCTGCGCAGCCGGGACTATGCCGTCCTGCTCGCCACCGAAGCGGATTACCGGCGCCGGTTCGGCGAAGAGGCGGTCGCGTGGGAGCGGCGGCCCGGCTGACCCGGGCTTGCGGAACCGCTATCGAGCGGTCCAGCCGCCGTCGATGAGCAGATTGTGCCCGGTCACCCCCTCGGCGGCCGGCGAGGCCAGGTAGCAGATTCCGGCGGCGACTTCCTCGGGCGTCACGGGCCGTCCGAGCGGCATGTTCCGGGCGATATCCTCGGCGAAGGGCGCACCCGCAAGCAACTGCGCATTCGTCTCCGTCACCACGTAGGTGGGGCTTATCGAATTCACCCTGATCCGAAGCGGCGCCCATTCCACCGCCAGGGCGCGGGCCAGGTTGATGAGCCCGCCCTTGCTCGCGCAATAGGGCGCCCG
>DASVTA010000416.1:0-1991 GCA_036387815.1 Allosphingosinicella sp. | reverse complement strand
GAGCGGCCTGGGCGCTGCTTCTGGCGATCGAATTCTGGCAGCGCAGCACGGTGGCTTGAGGGAGCTCGAAATGAACAAGCACAGCCCTCTCAGCCACAGCGGCTCGCTCCTCGAACGGGCGGCCGAGCTCTACGGCTTCGGCACGGCCCGGCCCCGGCCCGAGCCGGAGGTCCGCCATGGCGGCTCCAGCGCTCCGCAAGAGCTGCGCCCCGAACCCGACGCGGGAACGGCCGCCGCCGCCGCTGAAGCGCCGGAGATCAGTCTCTCCAGCGGAAAGCCGGCGTCCGGCCCTGTCGAAGTTCCGCCCCCCGGCCTTCGCCGCGGCGCGGGTGAGGCAGCCCGTGCCTTTCTCCCCGTCGTCACCGAAACCAAGGCGCAGGTGGACCGCAAGTCGCTCGGCGAAAGGGGCTTCATCGTCCCCGACAGCCCGGCCGGCCCGCTCGCCGAGGAGTTCCGGATCGTCAAGCGCCAGCTCCTCCTGGGAATGGGCGCGGGAAGCTCGGTCGCCGCGGAAAAGCGCCGCACGATCCTCGTCTGCTCCGCCCAGCCGGACGAGGGCAAGACCTTCTGCGCCGTCAACCTGGCTTTGTCGCTGGCGGGCGAGCGGGACATGGAAGTGCTGCTCGTCGACGCCGATTTCCCGAAGCCCGAGGTGCTTTCCATCCTCGGCCTCGAAGCGCAGGGCGCCGGCTTCGTCGACGCCCTCGCCGATCCGTCGCTGGATCCCGAGCGCCTGGTCATCCGGACCGACATCGGCGGCCTCTGCGTGCTCCCGTCCGGGCGCTACGAGAACGACGTTCCCGAGCTGCTCGGCTCCGAGCGGACCGCAAGGGTGCTCGAACGCCTTGCCGAAGGCCGGCCCAACCGGATCGTCATCTTCGATTCCCCGCCGGCCCTGATGGCGTCGGCGGCCGCCGCGCTCGCGGCTCACGTCGGCCAGCTCGTGCTGGTCGTCCGGGCCGACAAGACCACCGAAGCCGACCTGAAGGAAGCCGCCGGCCTCCTTTCCGGATGCCCCCAGATCAGCCTGCTGCTCAACGGCACGGGCTTCGCCGCAACCGGCCGCCGGTTCGGCTCTTATTATGGATATGGCCAATGAAACAGGCTCTTTTCCAAAGACTTGCAGGCCGTACCTGGCTTGGCATAGCGGCTGCGACCGGAATCAGCCTGGTGGCCGGCGCCGCCGCCGTCCAGGGCGAGCCGCGCACCAGCGTCCAGCCCTATCTCGAGGTCCAGCAGGTCGCGACCATGGATTTCGACCGCGGCGAGGTGCTCACCTATACGGGCGTCGGCGGCGGCATCGACGCTTCCGTTTCGACCCGGCGGGTCCAGGCGACGATCAGCTACAATTACCAGCGCCGGATCGGCTGGAACGAGCGCATCGAGGACCATGACGTGCACAGCGGCCTCGCCGCCGTCCATGTCGAGGCCGTCCCGGGCGTCCTCAGCCTCGACGCCGGCGCCATGGCGGCGCGCAGCCATGCCGACATCCGCGTGCCCGTTCCGGCGGCGAGGACCATCAACAGCGCCGACGTGGCCGAGATCTACAGCGCCTATGTCGGCCCCACCCTCACCACCCATGCCGGGCCGGTCTCCATCGGAGCAAGCTATCGCCTGGGCTATGTCAGGGTCGACGACGACAGCCTCGCCGGCTCCGGGCTTCCGCCGGGCGCTCCGCGGGTGGAGCGTTATTCGAGCAGCACCGTCCACAACGCCAGCGTCAGCCTCGGCATGGCGCCCGGCCGGCTGCCCTTCGGCTGGACCGTCGGCGCGGGCTATGTCCGCGAGGACATGAACCGGTTCAACTCCCGGTTCGAGGGCCAATATGTGCGCGGCGACGTCGTCGTGCCGGTCTCTCCGACCCTCGCCGTCACCGGCGGCGTCGGCTACGAATCGATGCAGGGCTCGCAGCAGGATTTCAAGCGCGGCCCCGGCGGAGTGCCGGTCCTGACGCCGGGCGGCGATCTCATCCCCGATCCCTCCAGGCCCCG
>DASVTA010000415.1:0-1936 GCA_036387815.1 Allosphingosinicella sp. | reverse complement strand
CTCGCCCAGAAGACGCCCGCCGATTACGGGGTCGACACGGCTCCGCGGCTGACGACGCTCGGCGTTCGCGAGCCTTCGAAGCGCGAGGCCGGGATCAAGGTACAATCGGTGGACGAGCTGATCGACCGCCTTCGCACCGTGGGAGTGATTTGATGAAGACGCTCGTTCTCGTCGAGCATGAAGGCGGCCAGTTGAAGGACGCCACCCTTTCCGCGGTCGCCGCCGCCGCGAAGCTCGGCGAGGTGCACCTGCTCGTCGCGGGCGAGGGGGTCGGAGCGGTCGCCGAAGCGGCTTCGAGGATCGCCGGAGTGGGCAAGGTGCACGTCGCCGACGGCGCCGCCTTCGCGAACCAGCTGGCGGAGAATGTCGCTCCGCTCGCGGCCGGGCTGATGCAGGGCCACGACGCCTTCGTCGCCGCCTCTACGACGACGGGCAAGAACGTCGCTCCCCGGGTCGCCGCGCTGCTCGACGTGATGCAGATTTCCGACGTCATCGCGATCGAGGGCGAGGACACGTTCCAGCGGCCCATCTATGCGGGCAATGCGATAGCGACCGTGAAATCGGCCGACGCCAAGAAGGTGATCACCGTTCGCGGCACCGCCTTCGAGAAGGCGGCGGCCGAGGGCGGAAGCGGCGAGATCGAGGCGGTTTCGGCCGGCCGGGAATCGGGGCTTTCAAGCTTCGTCGGCGCCGAGATCGCCGCGAGCGAGCGGCCCGAGCTGACCAGCGCCAAGATCATCGTCTCGGGCGGCCGGGCGCTGGGCTCGGCCGAGCAGTTCCACGCACTGATCGACCCGCTCGCCGACAAGCTCGGCGCCGGGGTCGGCGCGAGCCGCGCCGCGGTCGACGCGGGCTATGCGCCCAACGACTATCAGGTGGGCCAGACCGGCAAGATCGTCGCTCCGGAAGTCTATGTCGCCGTCGGCATCTCGGGCGCGATCCAGCACCTCGCGGGCATGAAGGACTCAAAGCTCATCGTCGCCATCAACAAGGACGAGGACGCCCCGATCTTCCAGGTCGCGGACCTCGGCCTGGTCGGCGATTTGTTCAAGCTGGTGCCGGAGCTGACCGAGAAGCTGTAGCGCAGGGCTACCGGCCAAGACTTGGTCGCGGCCGCCGAAGAAGCAGGGTCTAGAGGCGGTTGGACCTAGATCGGCCTTTAGCTCGGTTACACCTTGCGAATTGATCGTCACCATCGACTAGAGCGAGGACGTCCCGATACAGATCGCCGATCTCGCTTGGTGGGCGCCCTGTTCAAGCCGTGCGGAGCTGATCGAGAAGCTTAGCTTCTAAATCCTCCCCTGCATTTGCAGGGGAGGGGGACCGCGCGCAGCGCGGTGGAGGGGCCTGCCGAGTCCGAAGAACCCCTCCACCAGGCTTCGCCTGGTCCCCCTCCCCGCGAAATCGCGGGGAGGATTTTGGCGAGCCTAAAACCCGCTCAGAAACCCGGCGACGTTGGCGCCGAGCGCGTCAACCGCATAGCCGCCTTCCATCACGATCGAGGTGGGCAGGCCCAGCGAGGCGATGCGTCGCGCCACCGGCTGGTAATCGGCGGTTTCGAGCGCGAAGGCGCAGATCGGATCGCCGGCGAAGGTGTCGGCTCCGAACGAGCAGATGAGGAGGCCCGGGCCGAAGCCGGCGATCGCCTCCAGCGCCCGGTCGAGCGCGGCTTCGTAGTCGCGCCGCCCGGTGCCTCGCGGCAGCGGCAGGTTGAGCGTCGCCCCCTCCCCTTCGCCCGCCCCCGTCTCGTCGGCGTGCCCCCAGAAAAACGGGAAGTCGGTGCGGGGATCGGCGTGGAGCGAGGCGAAGAAGACGTCGCCGCGCTCGAGGAATATGTCCTGGGTGCCGTTGCCGTGGTGGTAGTCGACGTCGAGGACGGCGACCCGGCCGATGCCCGCCGCCCGGGCGGCCTCGGCGGCGATGGCCGCGTTGCTGA
>DASVTA010000414.1:0-7084 GCA_036387815.1 Allosphingosinicella sp. | reverse complement strand
AGGACTTGGGACCCCAGGCTGGCGCTCGCCGACGACCTTGAGCCCGCCGACCCGCAATCCGGCGCAGGCGAGCTCGCCCTCCAGCCACTGGGTCCCGTCGAACAGCAGCGGCAGTCCCGCCGCCTTGTTCCAGGCGCTCGTCCCGGGCGCCGGAGCGACGAAGCGCCAGCCTCCTTCGCTCCACATCGCGAGCATTCCGTCGCGCCCGCTCCAGCCGCCGGCGGCGCCGGGGGCGACGATCCAGCACTGGCCCTGCCCGGGATCCGCGGGAGGCTCCGCGGCGGGCGGACCCTCCACCGCCGGGCTCAGCGCCGCGTCGATCCGGACGAGCGCCTCGTTGTGGAACAGCTCCTTCTGCGCCTGCCCGGGCAGGATGAAGGGAAGCGCGAAGCGCGGCGTAGAGTTCGTCATTCGATTTCTCCTCGGTCGATCGGAATGGAGGCCGGCCTCGAGGCCGCGGAGGTGCCGAGCTGGACGACCGCGGCGGTCAGAGGGCCGGGCCCGTCGGCCGCCTGCTCGGCAGCGGTGTAGAGATAGTGGGGGGCGCCTAGCGTCACGCTTCGCTCGAAGCCTTGGCCGGAGAGGGTCAGCCGGTAGCTTTCCGATTCCTCGCCGAGCGGAGTGTCGCTCCCGCTCAGCCAGACCCAGCCGTTGCGGCTTCGCCTGACCCAGCTCAGCGCCAGGCCGCCGTCGGCGAGCCTCTCCCAGCGGAGGTGCGCCGGCGCCGGCGGCCGCATCGCCTCTCCGGTCACCGGCCGGGTCGCCGCGACGCCTTCGGGATCGCCCAGCCCCGTGGCGAGCAGCCGGGCCTCGCCGCCGAGCGCTCCGAGCGGAGCCTCCACCTCGGTCAGGCTCTCCGCCTCGATCAGTGCGAACGGCTCGCCCGCCTGGTGGAGGCCGCTCGCCCATTCCGTGCCGCGCCGGCCGCGAAGCAGGCGCGAGAGCCGGAAACGCCGGTTGCCGAGCGGCTCGGCCACTCCGAACTGGATCAGCTCGTCGCCGAGCATCGCCAGGTTGGCGCCGTCCGCCAGCGCCGCATCGCCGCGGCTCTCCAGCCACATCGCCTCGTTCAGCAATTCGACCTCGAAGCCGCCCCTTTCGTCGATCAGGGCCGAGCCGGCCGCGGCCGGAGCTCCGTGCGAGGTTCCGATCACCGCCGGAGGCGCGGTTGGCCCCGCCGGGGTCCAGCTGCCGCCGCCGTCGAAGCTCGCGATCAGCTCGGCCCGGCGCCAGCCCGCCTCCGCCCCCGCCGCCGCCACCAGCAGGCGCGGACGGCCCGGCAGCGCCTCGGAGGCCAGCGGGAGGTCGAGCAGCAGCAGGGAGGTCGGGCCGTGGAGGAAGTCGCCCTGCCCGACCGGCCGCCCCGGGCTCGCCCCTGCCGGTGCGGGCGGAGCGGCGGCGGGCACGCCCGTCAGCTCCAGGGTGAGGATCATCCGGTCCAGCGTCCAGCGCGCCACCTTCCAAAGCCCCGTCCGCCCGCCGACGCGGACCCGGCTCCCGGCCGCCAGCCCCAGACGTTCCCATCCCAGGTGGAGCCTGGCCGACCGCCGCGCCGCCCAGAGCCGCTCGAGCCTCCGCTCGGTCAGCGCCCTGGCCGTGCCCGCGTCGAGCGCCGCCGCGACGGCCCGCGGGTCGCTGGTCAAAGCGGCGCCGGGGCGGCTCGCCCGCTGGAGCCCGGTCTGATAATCCCGTCCCGGGTCGTAATAAGTAAGCGTCGACTCCGCCGGCACGCAATCGCCGCTTCGCCGAAGCCACTCGCCGCGTCCGCCCGCTCCCGGCGCCGCCGCCCCGATCTCTCCTTCGCCCAGCAGGATTGCGGCCCCGGCTCCCGCCGAGAGCACCAGCCTCTCGCCCAGCGCGCCGAGCGACAGCGGCTCCAGCTCCGCAAGGGTGGCGATCGCCGCCCGAACGCTGTCGCCGCCCGCCGCATAGCCGGCCAGCGCCGCCGACTCCCCCGCCGCCAGGCCGCCGGCGAGCTCGGCGGCCACCGCCGCCACCGTCACCGGCCCCGGGTCCGCCTCCACCTCGAAGGTCAGCGACGGGATCCGGTTGCCGTAATCGGCGAGCTGGAACCCTTCGAAGACGGCATAAGCGAGGCCCCGGTAGGCGGGCGTCTGGCCGGCGCCCTCGGCCGAAGCGATCAGCGGATCGGCCGCCTGTTCCTCGCCGCCGAGATGGAGGCGGTAGCCGGTCGCGGTCTTGAAATCCCCGGCGGCTCCGCGAAGCAGCTTGCCGTCGGCCCATATCCGCCGCACCCCCAGGATCCGGCGGGCCGACAGCGCCACGGCGAAATTCGCCGAATAGCTGTAATTGACGGTCTTGGGCTGGCCCTTGCCGCCGCCGCTTTTCGAACGCTCCTCGACGAGGTCGGTCGCCCAGATCACCGTCCCCGCCACCCGCATCGTCCCGAACAGCTTCGGGATCTGGCTTCCGTAGCTCGAGGTCTGGACCGCGAGCTCGCCCAGCCTCGGCCCCTGCCGCGGCTTGGGCGCGAACAGCCGCCCGTCGATCTGCTGGCCGACGATCGCGCCCAGTGCGCCGCCGATCGGCCCGCCGATCGCCGTTCCGACCGTGGTCAGCACCAGAGTCGCCATCGTCTCACCCTTCCTCGAAGAAACGCCAGGCGCCCGCCACCGGCCAAGGCACCGGAAGCGGCCGTTCGACGACCCGGCGAAGCCCGGCGTCGGCATGGACGAAGCTGTCCCAGGCCCTGACGATGAGATGGAACTGGGCCGTCCCGGCCACGCAGACGAGGACGTCGCCGGCCGCCGCCTCGTCCGCCGGCACCGGCCGGCAGCCGAGCTCGGACAGCCCCTGCTCGATCGCGGCCAGGTGCTGACCTCGCAAGGCGTAGCCGCAGGGAACGCGCTCGGCGGGCACCTGCGCCGCCGCCGCCGCCGCGCCGATGCAGTCCAGCCCGAGCGCCGGGTCGCGGCCCTGGGGCCGGAAGCGCACGCCTGCCAGCGACCGCGCGCGCCGCGCGATCCGATCTCCCCTCATGCTCATCTCAGGCTCCCGGATAGCGGGTCAGAAGGTCCATTCCCGGCAGATGCGGCTCCCCGCGGAAATTCTCGGCATTGCCGAAGCGGCCGGAGCAGGCGGCGAAGCTCTTGTCGCAGCCCTGCCTGATTTCGACGAGATCGCCCGCTTCCGGCGGGAAGGGCGGCGGCTCCTGAAGGATCAGCTCCGATCCTTCGGAAGCCAGGATCATGCTCTCGAGCCCGCTGTTGGCGCCGCCGATCCAGCGCAGCCTGCCGAAGGCATAGGCGCCGGGGGGCCCGTCGGCCTCGGCCACGACCAGCGCCGTTTCCGCCGCGGCCGAGATCACCCGGGTCACCCGCACCCGCCCCGCCATGTCGACCCGGCAGCGCCGGTCGCCGAGCTCGGCCCGGCATTGGGGGGAGGTCTGCTCCGCCACCGCCCGCTCCAGGAGCGCGGCCGGGCCGCGCAGCTCGGCCTCGAACGCATTGCCCTTCACCGTCACGTCGCCCAGCTCGCCACGGGCGAGGGCGAGCCGCTCCCCTTCCGGATCCCGCCAGTCGACGAGGAACAGCGACACCGCCGCCCGGTCCCATCGCCCCGCGGCCAGATCCGCCTCGCCGATCGAATCGCTGGTGAGCGCGCCCGACACGTCCAGCGTCGAGGCGTCGAAATCGTCCGAAACGGAAACCGCCGACGGCAGCATCCCCGGCGCCGACCGGTAGACGAGGCCGCCGATGACGAGATCGCGGTCGTGCCCGGTAAAGCCCAGGCACACCCCGTCCCGCCGCTCGATCCGCCAGCAGAAGGCGAGGCTGGTCAACTCCCCCTCGAGAAAGGAAGGCATGGCAGTGCTCCTTGTGAATCATTCCTCCCCGAGCTTGCTCGGGGAGGGGGACCGTCCGAAGGACGGTGGAGGGGCAATCTTGCTTCTCCATTTCCCCTCCACCACGACGCTTCGCGCCGCGGTCCCCCTCCCCGAGGCAAGCTCGGGGAGGAGTTCAGGGGGCTATTCGAGAAGGGCCTACCCCTCCCGAACCTCGATCAGCGGCACGGACGGGATCTCGCCCGCCTCGAACGTCGATCGGCTCACGCTCAGCCGGTCCTGCTCGAAGCGGACCGGAACGTCGAAGCGGAACCCCGCCTCCACCTCGGCGCCCTCCGCCGGCGGCTCCTCGAAGGCGACAACGCCCTTCGGCGCGAGGGTCCAGCCGCTCGGCCGTTCGATCCCGCCCACCGAAATCCGAACCGAGCCGGCGACCGGCCGGGTGATCCGCCGCTCCTGGGTCCCGTAATGCTTCACCAGCGCGAACTGCGTGCGCACTCCGTCGCCGGTCCCGAGCGGCTGGTCCGCGGCCCCCGGCGCTCCCGTCATCCCGTTCGAGCTGTTGTCGAACGGGTCCTCGAAGCGGAATGCGACGGCGGCTCCCCGCCGCGCCCGAAAAAAGGCGATCAGGGCGTGCAGGTCGCCCTCGCCGCGGACTCCCGGCCCGGCGTCGAAGCGGAGCCGGGCGTCGGCCCAGTCGCTGTTCCTCTGCTCGCCGCCGCCCGAGCTCGTCACCACCGCGGTCGAGAAGCAGGGTTCGACGCTCGCTTCCCGCCCCAGCGCCACCGGAAAGCGCACGTCCTCGAAAGCCTCCATGTCTCCGTCTCCCGAATCGAACCAGATGAAGCCGTCGCGAAGCACCTGCGGAAGCGCCCACACGAACACCTCGGCTGCGCCGCGCCGGAGCGCGGCTTGAGCGGCCCTCGCGATCCTGTGCCACTGCGCCTTGTCCTCGGGCGCGAGGACGAAGCCGGCGAAATAATGCTGCAGCGCCTCGGGATAGCCGAGCCGGGCCTGGGCCGCCGCCACTGCGCGCTCGCTCGCGCCTTCATTGCCCCCGGTGACCCAATCGTAATCCTCGAGCTGGAGAACGTCGAAGGCCGGGCTCGCCCAGCCGGTGGGCAGGTTGGCCCGCTTCAGGTCCGGCGCCGACAGGATCGTCGGCAGATAGGCGAGCAGCAGGGTCTCGGCGTCCGGCGCCGCCTCCCGAACCGCCGCGGTCAGCGCCGCGGTGGAGGCCGCGAGCACCGCTCCCGCGGAATCCAGCGTGGCGCGCTCGTCGTCGCTCAGCGGCGCCCGCACGTCGGCGATCGGGACCGGGGCGAAGGCCGCCGCCGCCGCGGCGTCGTACAGGCAGATGCGCCCGTCGGCCGTCACCCACCACCAGGGCTCGCCCACCTGGAAGCGCATCCTCAACCCCGCCGCGACGGCGATCCCGGCGAAGGCCTTCGCGACCAGCCGCAGATAGCCCATCGCCCCTTCATGCGCGGGCGAGAGCAGCGCCGAAGGCGGCGACCATCCGGTCAGCGCCGGCGACGCGTCCTGCGCCCTCTGCTTCCAGTCGCCCCAGGAATGCTGGTCGAGCAGCTCGTAGGAAAGCGACCAGATGATCTCGAAGCCGAGCGCCTTCGCCCGCTCGGCGAAGTCCTTGTGCCACGCCGCGCAGGGCGCGTTCAGCACTCCGCCGGCGAGGCTGACGTAGAAGCCGCCGCTGTTCGCCTCGAGCCGGAAATAATGGCTCATCCCGACATAATGATTGATTGGTCCGCGATAGCCGAGCTGCAGGCAGTTCCTCAGCACCCGCTCCGGGGTCAGGTGGTAAAGGTCGTCATAGCCCGTCGCCATCCGGAGCGCGTGCTCCGGGACGAGCGTGTCGCCTGTCGCGAGCACCGATCCGGGCCCGTCGCACCTTATCTCGCTGAGCTCGACCCAGCCTTGCGCAGGCGCCGCCAGCGGCGCCTGCGACCATTGCGAATAAGCGGGCGCCCCCATCGAAAGGAACATCCGGTCGACGTCGCCGGCCCAGACCGGGTCCTCGCGCCCCCAGCCCCCCGCCAGGGCGGCGAAGTCGAGCGTGACGAGGGCGTCCTGGGGGAGCCCCTTCGCGTAGTTCCAGAGCCGCACGAACCAGCTTCGCGGCGCGCCGCTTTGGTCCCGGCCCTCGATCGTCAGCGTCGGCCCGTCGACCAGCTGGAGCGCCTTGATCCCGCCGCTCCGCCAGCGGAATCGCAGCCGGCAGCCGCGGAAGTCGCGGCTCGTCTCGAAGCGCAGCAAGGCATGGTCGAACCGGTCCTCCGCCTCCCAGATCAGGCCGGCCAGATCGTTCCTCTTGTAGAAGACGCAATCGACCCGCAGCGAGTCCGGCCCGGTCGTCACCACCGAAGCCATCATCGGCCGCGGGAAGTTCACGGTCCACAAACGCGCGTCGAACCGCTTCACGTGCCCGATCTGCCGCGCCGCCCCCGGCGCCGCCAGCCAATGTCCCATCTTCATGCTCCTTCGCGCTAACCCCCTCTCCCGCTTTTCGCGGGAGAGGAGGGGCCCGCCGCGCAGCGGTGGGAGGTGAGGGTCTGTACCGCTGACTCAGCAAGACCCTCACCCCCCAAGCCTCCGGCTTGGGTCCCCCCTCTCCCGCGAAAAGCGGGAGAGGCGAGTGATGCGCTCCTAATCCTCCACCCGCATCAGCGCCTGCTTCACCGCCCGCGCCACCTGCCGGCCCGAGCGCGCGAGCGCCTGCGGCGACTCGCCCGCGGGCGCGCTGACGTGGATGCTCATCCGGATCTCGCGCACCGCTCCGAGCCCGGTCTCGACCCGCCCGCTGGCGGTCGGCACGAACAGCTCCGGCCCGCGCTCCCCAACCACATAAGGCCGCCCCGGCGATACCGGCCCGCCGGTCGCCCGCCCCGGCGCTCCGAACATCGCGCCGAGCAACTGCGCCCCTGCCGCCAGCAGCCCGCCGTTGCCGCCGCCGCCGCCCACCGCGGCCTGGATGCCGGCCCGGATCGCCGCCGCGGCGATCTCCGCCATCGCCGCCAGCGCCGTCCGCTTCAGGTCCTCGAACCCGAACTTGCCGGTCCGAACCGCGCGGATGAGCGCATTCTCCAGCACCCGCCCGGCCCGCTCCAGCCCGTCGGCCAGCGGCCCTTCCAGCTGCCCCTTCATCTCCGCGACATCCTTGGCGAACGCGCCCGTATCCGCCCGAACGCTGACCAGCAGCCGCTCGATCTCTTCATCCATCCTCTTGCCTCCCCATCTTCGATGGGGAGGGGGACCAGGCGA
>DASVTA010000413.1:0-4304 GCA_036387815.1 Allosphingosinicella sp. | reverse complement strand
CGTCTGCAGCGCCCAGGGGAGCAGGCCTTCGCGGAACTCCGTCACCTGCTGCCCCTCGCGAAGCACGATCGCATCGCGCCCGACGAGGTCGATGCGGCTGATATGCGCATCGAGGTTGATCCGGATGAGCGGCCAGTTCAGCCGGGCCGCCACCTGCTCGACATGGGTCGACTTGCCGGTGCCGTGATAGCCCTGGATCATCACGCGGCGATTCTTGGCGAAGCCGGCGACGATGGCGAGGGTGGTGTCCGGATCGAAGACGTAGGCGGGATCGAGGTCGGGCACGCGCTCGTCGGCTTCCGAGAAGGCGGGAACCTCCATGTCGCTGTCGATCCCGAACAGGTCGCGCACCTTCCGCATCTGGTCGGGCGAATCCATGATCACGGCGCCGCGGCTGGCGGGGTTGGCATTGGGCAAATCGGACATTCGTCAAACTCTCGAACTGTGGTCCTTCACACGTCCTTCGATACGCCGTTTCGACTTCGCTCAACGGCTACTCAGGATGAGCGGGAGCTGGGAGCGGGTCCCTAACAGCATCCGCTCATCCTGAGTAGGGGCTGAGCCTGGCGAAGACCCGTATCGAAGGAAGGCCCGTATCGAAGGACATCCAATTACGCAAAGGCAGGCCGCGACTTGAGGTGCGTATAAGCCTCAATGACGGCCTGCAAAGCCTTCTCGTGGCCGCGGTCGCCGCCATTGTGGTCGGGATGGTAGCGGCGCAGGAGGTCGGCGTAGCGGCGGCGCAGGGTGCGCCGGTCGGCGTCGGTGCCGAGGCCGAGTATCCGGAGCGACTTGCGGTCGGGCTCGCTGAGCTCGCGGCCGTCGAGACGCGGACCTTCGGCGGCGGCCCTTCGGAAGCGGGCGCCGATCGCGTCGAGCGGGTCTTGGAAATCGGCCCATTTGGGCGGGCCGTCCGAGCCCATATGGGCGAAGGCGCGGGTCTCGCGGTCCCAGCCGCCGTAGGGATTGTGGGCGGCCTGGATCTCGTCGCTGCTCATCCCCTCGAAATAATTATAGCCTGCGTTGAACTCCCGGACATGGTCGAGGCACAGCCAGCGCCAGTCGCCCGGTCCGTCGAAGCTCGGGCCGCGCCCGGCCGGCGCCCGGAACTCGCCCGCCGCCTCGCAGCCGGGGTGGGCGCAGACCCCCCGCGCCTCCGCCCGTCCGTGAAACCTCGTCTGCCTGCCGCCCGCACTCGCCACGCTCTCACCTTCGCTCCAAACGATCCTATATAGGCGACATGACCCAGCCTTTCACCGGCCCCGTGGCGCTCGAGATCGAACAACGCCTTCGCGCCGCCCTCGCTCCGACACGGCTCGCCGTGATCAACGACAGCGGCCGCCACCGCGGCCATTCCGGCGACGACGGAAGCGGCGAAAGCCATTTCACCGTCGACATCGAGTCGCCGGCCTTCGAGGGGATGAGCCGGCTCCAGCGCCAGCGGGCGGTGAACGCCGCGCTCGCCGAGCTGCTCGAGGCGCGCGTCCACGCGCTGGCGATCAAGGCGCGGGCGCCGGGCGAGGCATGAGGCGCGTCCGCCTGAGCGCGTTGCCGTCATTTTCCTCTCCCGCCTTTCGCGGGAGAGGAGGGGCCCACCGCGAAGCGGTGGGAGGTGAGGGTCTTGCCGAGCCGGATGTACAGACCCTCACCTCCCAAGCTTCGCTTGGGCCCCTCCTCTCCCGTGAAGGACGGGAGAGGGATTTTTCCAGGGACGCCCGCGCGGCGCTTCTGCTCCTCGCCGCAGCGACGGGAAGTGCGGCTCAAAGCCAGGAGCCGACTTATGAGGTCACTCACTACGCCGTCACCTTGAAGCCGGATTTCGAGACCCGGTCGATCGAGGGGACCACCCGGATCACGCTCCGGGCCGGCGGCGAGGGCGCGGACCGATTTCGGTTCAGCGACAACGGCCTCACCCTGGAAGGCGTGGAAGTCGACGGCCGACCGGCCGAAGTCGCCCGAGACGGATCGGCGATGGCCGTCATCCTCAAGCGCCCCCTTCGGGCCGGAAGAATCGCCAAGCTGAGCTTCCGCTATCGCGGCACGCCCCGGCGCGGGATCGTGTTCGGAGAGGGCACCGCTTATTCCAATTACTTCACCTGCGACTGGATGATCTGCGACATCGACCGGCCCGGCGACAAGGCGACCTTCGCGCTCGACCTCATCCTCCCGGCCGGGAAGAACAGCATCGCGAGCGGAATCGAGGCCGGAAAGGCCGGGGCGGGCCCCGGGCTGCAAAGGCATCGCTGGCTCCAGCAACGGCCCTATTCCGCCTATCTGTTCGGGTTCGCCGCCGGTTTCGACCGGAAGACGTCGATCTCCCGCCACGGCGTGGAGCTGGCCGCCGCAGGAGACCTTCCCCCCGTCGAAATGGATCGCCGGCTTGCCGACACGGACCGGATGCTATCCTTCTTCACTCAGAAAGCGGGCGTCCCCTTTCCGCACCGGCGCTACGTTCAGGTCGTCGTTCCCGGCGGGGAGGCCCAGGAGAAATCGTCTTTCTCCCTTCTGGGAAGGGCGATCCTCGACCGGCGGCTCGAAGATCCGAAGGAGGACTGGCTGATCGCGCACGAGCTCGCCCACCAATATTGGGGCAATCTCGTCACCTGCGAAAGCTGGGCGGACTTCTGGCTCAACGAGGGGATCGCGACCTTCATCGTGGCGGCCTGGAAGGAGCATCGGTGGGGACGCGCCGCCTATGACCGCGAGATGGAGCTCGCCCGCGCCCGGGTCGCGCGGGTCCGTGAGAACGGCTTCGACGTGCCTCTCACCTATCCGGGCGAATATCCGTCGCTCGCGGCCAGGCGGGCCATCGCCTACAGCAAGGGCGCCCTGTTCATGGACGCGCTTCGCCGCGAGCTCGGCGAGGAGGCCTTCTGGGGCGGCCTGAAGCGCTTCACGCGCGAATATGCGGGCAAGAGCGCCACCAGCCGGGATTTCGAGCGCGTCTATCGGGAGAGCAGCGGGCGCGACTTGTCGGCCCTGTTTGCGGAATGGGTCTTCACGCCGGCCGCCGGGGCCGCCGCGGGTCAGCCGCCTGCCCGGCCGAAGAACATCAGATAGACGAGCCGCCCGTTCTCGATCGAATCGCCGAAGCCCGGTCCGGACGTGTGGAACAGCCAGGGGCGAAGCAGGACCAGCCGGTTGAATTTCATCGGCACGACCATCTCGCATTCCCATTTGGAGCGGTCGGCCACGTCTCGGTCCATGATCTCCCGCTGCAATTGCTCGTAGGAGGCGAAACCGGCCCTGGCGAGGTCCTCCGGACCGAGCGGGACCCGGTCCATGCCGGTCGCGATGTGGCGGAAGAACTCCGTCCCGCCCCGGCAATCCTCGGGGCGGCTCAGATAGAGGATCCCCGACCAGTGGCTCGGATCGACGTGGATCCTGGCCTCCCGATCGTCGCCGTCCAGCGCGATCCGGCATTTGGCGTGCGACCGCAGGTTGACGAGCGGCGCGAGCGGCTCTCGAACGATCGCCGAGACCTCCTGCTCCAGCCCCTCCAGCGCAAGCCGCTGGACGCTGTTGCGGCCCGGGAAATACTCGCCCTCGCGCTCCGGGTAGGACAGGCGCAGCGCCGCCGCGCGGAAATTCTCCGCCTGCTCGAGGAAGTCGTCGACGATGATCACCGAGGTGGGCACCGGGGCGGCTTAGATTCGGCGGGTCGGCAGTTCAAGGCGGCGGGGGAGCTCGTCATCCCGGCGGAAGCCGGGACCTCGTGACGAGAGGGGCACGGCGGGTCTCCCCGAGATCCCGGCTTTCGCCGGGATGACGGAGGGGGTGACGATCGCTCCTTCCCTCCAGTAGACAGGACCAATGACCGACGATCTCATCCTCCAGACGCTTCACCCGGCAACCCACGATCTCGGCGGCTTCAAGGTCCACCGCACGCTGCCACACCGCGAGCGGACGACGGTCGGACCCTTCATCTTCTTCGACCAGATGGGCCCGGCCCACCTTCCCGCCGGCGGCGGGATCGACGTGCGCCCGCACCCGCACATCAACCTCGCCACCGTCACCTATCTGTTCGCCGGCGCGATCGATCATCGCGATTCGCTCGGCACCTTCGCCACGATCGAGCCCGGAGCGGTCAACCTGATGACGGCGGGGCGCGGCATCGCCCATTCGGAACGGTCGCCCGCGCACCTCCGCCCGGACGGCCCGCAGCTGAGCGGGATCCAGACCTGGATCGCCCTTCCCCAGGCGAAGGAGGAGATCGATCCCGCCTTCGAGCATGTCGCCAGGGACAGGCTGCCGGTCGTCGAGGGCGGCGGCGCCACGGCGCGGGTGATCATGGGATCGCTGTG
>DASVTA010000412.1:0-1733 GCA_036387815.1 Allosphingosinicella sp. | reverse complement strand
GCCTCCAGCCCCTTTGCGTCGATCGACTCGAGATTCTGCCGCTGCCGGTAATCCCCTCCGGCGGCGACGAACCCGACTCCCGGGAAGTTGCCGGGGCCCCGCCCCAGGGTCACGTTGGCGATGGCGCCGGTGAGCCGGTTGGCGAAGGCGGTGAAGGCGATCCGGGCGCGAGGCGCCGGGCGCCAGTCCAGCCCCGCCTCGACGCCCTGAAGCCGCTCGGGCGCCAGCCCGGCATTGGCGGCGGTGGCGTCCGTACCGACCCGGAAGGGCCGGTAGAGCTCGTTCAGCGTCGGCAGCCGCCAGCCGAGATAGGCGGCGCCGCGCACGGTCACCCCGTCCCCGGCCCGCCAGGCGACGCCGGCCCGCCCGGTCGGCTCCCAGCCGGAACGGTCGCGAAACGCCGTGTCGGTCAGCGTCGCGCCGGTCGCGAGCACCCGCTCGTTCAGGCGCCCGTCGGAAATGGTCCAGCGGTCGAGGCGGCCTCCCGCCGTCAGGGTCACCGAATCGGTGGTCCACGCGGCCTCGGCGAAGCCGCCGATCGTCCGGGTTTCACCTCCCGCGACCCGGCCGCGCGTGCCGACGCCGGAGACGAAGGCATAGCGCTCGCGGGTCTCGCCCTCCGTCAGCCGCCCGTCGCCGCCGATCCGAAGGTCGAGGCCGGAGCCGATCCTGGGACGGGCCTCTATCCTGGCGCCGAGGCCCGACGAGGGCACGCTGAACTGTTCGGACGTGCGGTTCACCACGGCACGATCGGCGCCGACGGCGGCGAAGCTGTTGTAGAAATCGCGGGTCTGGACGTAGCCCAGAGCGCTCCAGCGCCGCCCGACCAATCGAAGCGAAGCGTCCGCCCCGCGCGTGCGGATTTCGGAGAAGGCCGTGCCCCGCTCCCGGGCGTCAGAAAATACCAGTCCGCCGGCCTGCAGCTCCGCACCCCCGGGGAGGGCCCCTACGGCCCGTACCGCGAGGCTCATCTGCTCGTAGGGCGAGGGACGATCCGCCGGTCCGCGCTGCTCGCGAACGATGGGGATGAAGCCGTCCCCACGCTGCCAGGCGCCGGAAATGGCGGCGAACCCGCCGCCGATCGGCAGGCCGAGCCCTGCGAAGACGTCGAAGCCGTCGCGGCCGCCATAGGCCGTTCGGCCGCGGACTCCGCGCAGGTCCGTCGGAGTGGCGCTGGCGAGTTCGATCGTTCCGGCCAGCGCTCCCGGCCCGTGCGCTCCGCTGCCGCCCCCGCGAGTCACCCGCGCTTCGCCGAGGCGCTCGGGATGATAAGCCGGCCAGCTCACCCAGCCTCCGAACGGATCGGTCTGGGGAACGCCGTCGAGGACGAGCAGGACCCGGCTCGAGGCATTGCCCCCGAGCGCCCTCAATGTCGCCCCCTGGCTGGTCGGGTTCGCCGAGCGCGAGTCGGAGCGGCGGAAGAGCTGGAAGCCGGGAACGTCGCGAAGCACCTCCTCCGTCCGCCCGGAGGCTGAGCCGGTGAGTCGGTCGCGGTCGATGACGACGGTGTCGAACACCTCCTCGCCCGCGGCGGCGCCGAGGCCCCGGCCGGTGACGACGATGTCCGGAGTCGCCTGGGCGGCAAGCAGGAGCGGGAGGAGGAAGGGCACGAGGGGGCCTCTACGCCCTCACGTCATTCCCGGGAAAGCCCGTCATTGCGAGCGAAGCGAAGCAATCCAGGGCGGCCTCAGAGGCCCCCTGGATTGCTTCGTCGCTTCGCTCCTCGCAATGAC
>DASVTA010000411.1:0-6479 GCA_036387815.1 Allosphingosinicella sp. | reverse complement strand
TTCGACCGCCTTAGCGGCGGGCCTTGAAGGAAGGCTGAAATCCCAAGGTAAACGCGGCGGTCATCAATTGACGGCGCGTTGCATTGCGAAGCCGGGGTTGAAGCAACCGCCTTGCGCCGCCACCGCTTCCCGCCAGCCGGGGCCGGCGAGAAGGATCTCGGCGATAGGATCCGCGACCCGGGGAGCCGGCGCCGAAACGGCCGCTCCCGCCAGGGCCGCGGGGCAGGAGTCGCGCTGCGTGCGCAGCGTCGCGACCAGCATGCCGAAATCCAGGCGCGCCGGCGCCCGGCTCTCAAACCTCTGCTCGGCCCGTCTGAAGAAGCTCAAATCCATGGCCGCACTTCTAGCGGCGAGGGTCTAAGACGCGGTTAAAGGGGTCTTAGGCAAGGCTTTACCCGGGTTAATGGCCCCGCTTTGGGCCGGGCGCCGTCATTGCGAGCCCTTCGACGCCGCCTGCGGCGGCGCTCAGGATAAACTGCCGCTGCGCGGCAGCGAAGCAATCCAGCGGCCCGGAGCTCGAACCTGGATTGCTTCGTCGCTTAGCTCCTCGCAATGACGAGGGGCGGCCCCCAGGCTGGGCTTTGCCGCTCCGTCCCCCTATGTAGCGCCCGCCATGATCGCCGATTTCCAGCTCGACCGCCCGGCCAGCGAGGCTCGCATCGTCGTCGCCATGTCCGGCGGCGTCGACAGCTCGGTCGTCGCCGCCCTCGCGGCGCGGACCGGCGCCGAGGTGATCGGCATCACTCTCCAGCTCTACGATCACGGCCAGGCGATCGGCCGCTCCAAGACCTGCTGCGCCGGGCGGGACATATACGACGCGCGCACCGTCGCCGAGCGGCTCGGAATCGCCCATTACGTCTTCGATTACGAGACCCGCTTCCGAGACAGCGTGATCGAGCGCTTCGCCGACGAATATGCGCGGGGCCGGACGCCCATTCCCTGCGTGTCCTGCAACCAGAGCGTCAAGTTCACCGATCTCCTGGCCCTCGCCCGCGACCTCGGCGCCGATTGCCTCGCCACCGGCCACTACGTCCGCCGGGTCCGCGGGCCGCGGGGGCCGGAGCTGCACCGGGCGGCCGATCCCGCCCGCGACCAGAGCTACTTCCTGTTCGCCACCACCCGTGAGCAGCTCGATTACCTTCGCTTCCCGCTCGGCGGGCTGCCCAAGGCGGCGGTTCGCGAGCTCGCTCGGGAGCTCGGCCTGATCGTCGCCGACAAGCCCGACAGCCAGGACATCTGCTTCGTTCCGAACGGCGATTATGCCGCGGTGGTGAAGAAGGTCCGTCCCGATGCCGCCCGGCCGGGAGAAATCGTCGACATGGAGGGCCGGGTGCTCGGCGAGCATCGTGGGCTGATTCACTTCACCGTGGGCCAGCGCCGGGGCCTCGAGATCGGCGGCCAGGCCGAGCCGCTCTACGTCGTGCGTCTGGAGCCGGAGGCGCGGCGGGTGGTGGTCGGGCCGAAATCGGCACTCGCCGTCCGGGCGGCCCGGCTGTCCGGGATGAACTGGCTCGGCGAGGAGCAGAGCGAAGGGCTCGCGGCCAAGGTCCGCTCGATGGCCCGCCCGGCGCCGGCCCGATTGGAGGGAGGCGAGATCCGCTTCGAGGCTCCTGAGTTCGGCGTCGCCCCCGGCCAGGCGGCGGTCCTCTACGAAGGATCCAGGGTGCTCGGCGGCGGCTGGATCGAGGAGACCGTGCCGGCCGAGCCGGCCTTCGCCTGAGCCGCGCCGCGGCGATCTTCGTTGCGGCCGCGGATTGACTCCGTTCGCCCCCCGGCTAGGTTCGAGCGAACGAACAGGCGGGGATCGACAATGGCGGGCGAGCAGATTGGACAGGTGGGCGTCGAGACGGAAAACGCCCAGGCTCGGCGCGAATGGGTGAAGCCACGGATACTCGACATGCTGGCCGGCGCCGCGGAGCTGGGCGGCAGCAACAATGTCGACGGCGACCCCGGCCTCTCCTGACCAACGGCCTGCGCGGCCTGAGCCGATGTTGACCTGGGTGAATGGCCCGGCGCCGGCCGCGCGCCTGGCCGCCCTGCGGCTGACCGAGACGGCGAGCGAGCGACAGCGCGGCAACCCCCTGCTTCACCTCGCGCTTGGCCGCGCCCTCGAGCAGGCCGGCGAGATCGAGCGGGCAGCCGAGACCCTCGCTTCGGCCCATCGGCGATTCCCCGAGTGCGACGCGCTGAAGGCGCCGCTCGCTTCACTGCTCGGCCGGCTCGGCGAAACCGATCGCGGACTCGCCGTTGCCCAAGGGATCGCCGATCGGCGAAAGCGGGCACGGCTCTCGCTCGCTTTACTGGTGCAGAGCAGGCGATTCGAGGAGGCGGCGGGCTTCGAGGAGGAGGTCGCTTCCGCCGACCCTTTCCATCCGATGCTGGTCGAATGCCGGATCCGGCGGCTGCGGCGCGAGCCGCGCGCGACGCTCGCCTTATGCGAGGAATTGCTCCGCCGGCGGGCCGGCGACACCCGCGCAACCTACCACAAGGCGATCGCGCTCGCCCAGCTCGGCCGCGCGAGCGAGGCCTCGGCGCTGATGGGGATCGGCCGGTACGTCCACGACGGCAGGCTGGAGGCCCCGGCCGGCTATTCGGCCGGGTTGGATTTTCGCGCCGCCCTCGCGGCGGAGCTGGGAGGGGCGCCGGACCTGCGCCCCGATCCCGCCGGACATGCCACCGTCGACGGCCTGCGCACCCGCGTCTTCCCGCGCGCCGGCGACCGCGCTTCGGCGGAGCTGTTCGACGGCCTTCGCTCGGCGGTCGATGCCTATGCGGCCGCACTCGAGGGCGATCATCCGTTCGCGGCGGCGCGGCCTCGGCGGGTCTCGCTCAAGGCCTGGGGCCTCGTCTTCCGGTCCTCCGGGCGGCAGCGCGTCCATTGCCATCCGGACCGCTGGGCGACCGGCGTCTATTACGTAGCCGCGCCCGAGGCCGAAGGGGACGGGGGAAGCATCCGGATCGGCGTCCTGCCCGATTGGGCGGGTATCGATCCGCCCTGGCCGGTGCTGACTTTGAAGCCGGAGCCGGGGCGGCTGCTCATTTTCCCCTCGTTCGTTCCCCACGACACCGTTCCGACCGGCGCCGCCGGGGAGCGGATCGCCGTCGCCTTCGACGTCAGTCCCGCGGACTGACCCGGCCCCGGCGCGCGATCGCGTAGAGGATCGTGCCCGCCGCAACGAGGACGAGCAGCATCCTCCAGCTTTCCCAGCTCGATTGCGAGGCGGCCCAGGCGCAGACCGCGACGGCGGGGAGTATCATCAGCCAAATGAGGGGCCTCGCCGCCGCCCCGGAAGAAGCCGGGGCCTCGGCCGGATCAACTCCCGTCGTCCCGGCGGAAGCCGGGATCCCGGGACGCGAAGTCCCGGCGGCTGATCCCGAGGAGGTCCCGGCTTCCGCCGGGATGACGGGATGTCCCGGCAGGATCGGGCCGGGTTTCGCCAGCGAGGCGATGCTGATCGAATAGACGAACATCCGCGCAAGGGTGCTCACGACGGCCAGCCAGACGAAGCTTCCGCTCAGCGCCAGCACGGCGATCAGCGCGCCCATGAAGGCGATGGAGTTGGCCGGCGTGGCGAAGCGGCCGCTGACCCGGCCGAACCAGCCGGGGAGAATTCCGTCGCGGCCCATCGCGTAGGTCGCCCGGGTGGTGCCGGTCATTCCCCCGCTGATGTTGCCGAGCAGCGAGAAGACGGCGGCGGCGGTGAGGAGAACGGCGCCGGCGGGACCCATCAGGGCCCGGCCGAAATCGACCATGGGGGTCTCGCTCGCCCCCGGTTCCATCACCGCCACGTAGGAGAGCTGGACGAGGAAATAGAGGATGGCCGTGGCGATGACGGTCGTGAGCAGCGCGCGCGGGATGGTCCGGCGCGGATCGGTCGTCTCGCCGGCGGCGACGACGCTGTTCTCGAACCCGACGAAGGCGAAGAGGATGAGCAGCGCCGCGGCCTCGAGATCCGAGAGGGGCGGGAGCGGCCCCGGCGATTCGACCGCGCCCGTGACGGCGAGGCCGACGATGGCGGCGACGATGAGCGGAGTCGCCTTCAGGATGGTGAGAGCGTCGAGCACCCGCACCGCCCGCTTCACCCCGACTATGTTGATGAAGGTGAGAAGGGCGGCGATGGCGACGATGACGATCCCGCGCGGAACTCCGGTGGCGAGAACCGGAGCCCAGATGGCGAGATACTTGACCAACAGGGTTGCGTTGGCGGCGAGCGCGGTGGTCCGGGCCACATAATAGAGCCAGCCGGTCTGGAAGGCGGCGGCGGGCCCGAACGCGGCGGCATAGACGACCGGGCCGCCCGAAAGCGGATGGCGCGCCGCGACCCGCGAGAAGGGGATCGCGACGAGCAGGACGAGGATTCCGAACAGCGGAAAGAGGAAGGGGCTGAAGGCTCCGAACTTGGCGTAAAGCGTCGCCGGAAGGGCGAAGATGCCGCCGCCGACGACTCCGTTGAACGAGAGGAAGGCCGAGCCGAAGAAGCCGATGTCGCGGCGGAGGGGTTCGTCCTTTGCCGCGGTCACTCGTCCCTCCAAGCCGTTCCGGAGCGGACTGTGGCGGGCGCTCCGCCAAGAGGCAAGCGCCGTTCGGCCGCCGCGGCACGATCGTCCCGCCTGATCTCGATCAAGCCCCTGCCGGTAGCCGCTTGCCTTTCTCTTGTGGTAGCAAGGCCGCGGGGATTGGGGGAAAGTTGCGCAGGCTCGTCACCATCGATCTGCCGCGGCGTCTGTCGCGACGGCTTCCGAGGCCGGTGACGGAGCTCGCCGTCGGCATCGGCGTGACGGCGCTCTTCGTCGGGATCCGAGTGGCGATCGCGCCGCTGCTCGGCGAAGTGGCCCCCTTCGCCTTGTCCATCATCGCCGTGGTGATCGCATCGCTCATAGGCGGCTGGCGAAGCGGCCTCGTCTCGATGGTGCTGGGCACGCTCCTCATCTGGTATCTGGTCCTGCCGCCCTATCTCAGCTTCGCGCTCGAAGATGGGCCGACCGCGCTGGTCCTGGCGGCGGGTGCGTTCACCGAAGGCGTGATCCTGCTCGCGCTCGGCCTTTACCAGCGCGAGGTGCGCGCCGGGCAGCTGGAGCGGACCCGCCGGATCAACTTCCTTGGCCATGCGCTCCGCGAAATGGACCATCGCACGAAGAACAATTTCCAGATCGTCACCAGCCTTCTGACGCTTCAGGCGAGCCGCTCGGCGAGCGACGAGGTCAAGTCCGCGCTGAACGAGGCGGCGGAGCGGCTGAAGGCGGTCTCTGCCGTGTACGAGGCGCTGGCGCCGAGCAGCCAGGGGCTCGCGTCCGTCCGGCTCCAGGACCAGCTTCAGGAGATATGCGACCAGATAAGGCGCGGCATCATGCCCGAGAGCATCGGCCTTTCGACCGAGCTCGAGCCGATCGTGGTGCCGCACGAGAGCGCCGTCGCGATCGGCATCATCGTCAATGAGCTCGTCACCAACGCCTGCAAGCACGCCTTCGGCCAAGGCGGCGGCTCGATCAGGGTGAGGACATGGCGCGACGACGGCGCCGCCTATATCGAGGTGGCGGACGACGGCCGCGGCTTCGTCGCGGGCGCCGCCAAGCCCGGACTCGGAAGCCGCCTCGTCACCGCCTTCCTGCAGCGGCTCAAGGCGAGGAGCGACGTCCAGTCCTCGCCCGAAGGCACGATCCACCGGATCAGGGTGCCGCTCTCCTAGTGCCGGCTCGGAGCGCCGGAATCCTGCTCTACCGCCGGGACGGGGACGGGGTGCGGCTTCTGCTCGTCCATCCCGGAGGCCCCTTCTGGCGCGGCCGGGACGAGGGCGCCTGGATGATCCCGAAGGGACTGGTGGAGCCGGGCGAGGAACCGCTCGCCGCCGCCCTGCGAGAATTCGAGGAGGAGCTGGGAGCCAGGCCCCAAGGCGAGCCGCGGGCGCTGTGCACGGTGCGGCAGGCCGGCGGCAAATGGGTGGAGGCCTTCGCCCTCGAAGGCGATTTCGACTCGGCCCAGCTGAAGAGCAACCGCTTCACGATCGAATATCCGCCGAAAAGCGGGCGCTTCGCCGACTTCCCCGAGGTGGACGAGGCGCGCTGGTTCACCTCCGCCGAGGCGAGGGCGAAGATCTTGAAGAGCCAGTCGCCGATCCTGGACGCGCTGGAGGCGGATTTGGGTAGCTCGTCATCCCGGCGAAAGCCGGGACCTCAGGACTAGAGGGCTCGGCGGGTCTCCCCGAGGCCCCGGCTTCCGCCGGGGTGACGGGGGCTCAGAAGCTCAGCATTCCCTCGATCACCGTCACGCACCGCCCCCCCAATATGGCCCGGTCCCCCGCTCGCCGGCACTCCACCCGTCCGCCGCGGCGGCTGGCCTGGAAGGCGCTGAAGCTCTCGCGGCCGAGGCGGTCGCACCAGAAAGGGGTCAAGGCGGCGTGCGCTGAGCCGGTCACCGGGTCCTCGTCCACCCCCCAGGCGGGAACGAAGACCCGGCTGACGACGTCATGCTCGCCTGAGCC